>CAZMJQ010000211.1:0-23933 GCA_964566475.1 uncultured Propylenella sp.
GCTCGCCGCCGCACAGATGGCGCCCGAGAAACCGACATGCGGTCCGTAGGCGATATGAAACGCGCGTGCCAACGATGCGATCTTGCGAGTCTCGGTGATGCCTCCCGAGCGTGTCACGTCGGGCTGTGCGATGCCTATGCAGCGCGAGGACAGGAGCGTCGCGATCCCCATCGAGGTGAACTCGCTCTCGCCCGCCGCCAGCCGGATCGGCGACTTCGCGGCAAGCACCCGATAGCCCTCCTCGTCCTCCGGGACGATGGGCTCCTCGAACCAGTAGTAGTCGAGATCGGCAAGCGTCTTCGCCAGAACGAGCGCGCTGTCCAAGTCGTAGGTCCAGTTCGCGTCCGCCATCAAGCGGATATCAGGACCGACGATATCCCTCACGAAGCGCGCGCGCCGCACGGCTGCGTCGAGAGGACGGCCGAGCCTCACCTTGATCTGCCGGAACCCCCATTCGAGGCACTGGCCGACCTGCCGCTCCGCGGCCTTGTCGTCGTTCCAGCCGATCGCCGCGGCATAGGCCGCCAGGCTCTTGTGGCCTGCATCGCCGAAGAGCCGGTAGAGTGGCTGGTCGAGGGCCTTGCCGATAATGTCCCAGATCGCGATGTCGATGGCCGCGATCGCCTCGATCAGCATGCCGCCCGAGCGACCGAACAGCGTCCGGTACATCCGTTGCCACAGCGCCTCGACCGCGAACGGATCGGCGCCGATGACGATCGGCTTCAGCAGCTGCTCGATCAGCTGACCATAGACCGCCGGAATGAACCTCGCGAAGCCCTCGCCCCACCCGACGATCCCCGTGTCGGTCTCGATGCGCACGAGAAGTACCGTGACGGTGTTCCAGGCCTCGCGACCCGTGCCCTGAGCCTCGCCGATCGGCGCCTTCAGCGGGTACGCCCGCAAGTCCTTGATCTTCATCGGCCTCTCATCTCTGTCGGTTTGCCCGGATACGGGTTGCGGGGCCGCTCGTGCGCCTACGCGGCGGGCCAGATGCGCGTGCCGGCGCACGGGCCCGTGGGTGAATGCGTTACATATTCCAGCACGTGGCGCGGCCGCGACGCGTCGGCCGGCGTCGCTGCGGCGAACCGCATCTCGAAGTGCTCCTCCCCCTCCGCCATATCGGCGAACTCGTAGAGCACGCCATGCTTCCCCCATCCGACCGTGGAGAGAAGCTTGCGCGCTCGTATGCATCCCCGGGTCATCGTGACCTGCGGGAAGCGAAGGTGGCGGTAGAAGCGGGCCAGCTCCATTTCATCCTCGGGCTTAGCGACGTTGAGGTTGCCGAGTTGGATAGCCGGCGGCGCGCCGGTGCCGGGAAGGCACTTCGCATAGGCCGGGCCGTTGACCGTGCATTCCTCGATGAAGACGGCCTGCCGATGCCGCCTGCGGAGTGCGAGCCGCTCGCCGTCCGCCGCCTCCAGCGAAGCAAGCCGGCTGTCGGTCGTCATGAAGATGTCGGGTGCGGTGGCGGCAACGAGCAGGATGAACTGACCTCCCGCCGGAACGGACGGATCGGTTTCCACCTTCCGCGGCGGAGCCCCGGGAGTGGACGGCCGATCGCTTTTAGGAACGATCGCGTAGTGACCGATCCAGGCAACGCCTGGAACCGCCACGGTTTTCGGCAGGAAGTCGCCGTGAAGCCAGTCGAGGAAGTCCTCACGATCAGAGTCGTCGAGGTCGTACCAGTCCGACCTTAGAGATTCGGTCATCTGCCTCTTTCTCTTCGCTAGGGCTTGCCGGCGTCCGGAACGGTCTCACCGGCCTCCTCGAGCGCCTCCGTGTACTGGGCTACGGCATGCGCCATCGTCGGCCAGCCGCAATAGGCACCGACATGAATGATGACCTCCATGATCTTCTCGTGGCTGATGCCGATGCGCCTTGCGCTGTTGTAGTGCGGCACATTTCCGCTCGGTCGGGCCAGCGCGATGTTCACGGCCAGCGTGATCAGCTGCCGCTCCTCCAGCGAGAGGTGCGGACGGGTCCAGATGTCGCCCCACAGATGGCCCACGGTGAGCCGGTAGAGATCTTCGTACAGCGCCTTCTGGTCCTTCATGCGATTCTCGCGTCCGAGGACCTTGAGCACCTCCATGCCCTTGCGAAAGCTTTCCTCGTCGTTCCAGTGCTTGTCCATCCGCCTTCGATCTCCTCCCGCTTCGCCTGTCGCGCTTTACCTGTCGTCGTCCGCCAATGTGGAGACGATGACGTTCAGATGCTTGATCATGGCTTCGGCCGCGCCGCGACGGTCGCGTCGGTCGATGGCGTCGACGATAGCGTCGTGCTCGGCAAACGAATGGTAGTCGTCCGAAGGACCGGTCGGGCGTATGTTCAGGTTGCCCCAGACGACGGTACGGCGCACGCCGTTGACGACCGCGTGCAGCTCGGCGAGCAGGCTGTTGCCGGCCGCCTCGGCGATCGCAGCGTGGAAGCGCGCGTCGATCTCCTCGTACTCGGCCCAGGACTTCGCCCGACGCATCTCCGCGCAGCGCGCGCGCATCACAGCGATCTGCGCGCGCGTTGCGTTGAGCGCCGCTAGCCGCGCAAGCTCGGGCTCGATCACGCGCCGCGCCTGCATCGCCTCCAGCGGCGTTGTCCGGTCGGCGATCGCATTGACCATCGCATGGCTGGGCGTGATGCGGTCCTTGACGAAGGTTCCCTTTCCGACATGGCGCCACAACCGCCCTTCGGCCTCGAGCACCGCATACGCCTTGCGCAGCTCGGCCCGGTTTACGCCGAACTTCTCCGCCAGTGCGCGCTCCGGTGGCAGACGGCCGTCGCCGGGCAGGGGCGCGACGGCCAGCCATTCCCGAAACTGCTGAAGCAGCGGTGCAATCGAGCTTGGAGTCGCGTCCATAGCCACCCCTTTCGCGAGTATTGGTCGACCAATTAAGGGGAAATTCTTGACCAATCAAGGCTCCCTCCGTAGCCTGATCGGACAAAACGACGAAACCCGCGAACGGGAGGATGAAAATTGAAACGTCGCCATTCGCCGCGGCGCCCTTCCGCGGGCGGACCATTGCCGTGACCCCGCTGCCGGCTCAGCGACGGCACCATCCCGATTTGAAGCGATAGCCGTCATGAAGGCGAGCGACGACCGCATTCTTGTCACGCATACCGGGAGCCTGCCGCGCCCCGACACGTTGCGCCGCTACTACGTTCAACGCAGCCGCAGCGAGAGCGTGGACCCCGAAAAGCTCGAAGCGGAGGCCCGCGAGGCAGTGGCAAATGCAGTGCGCCGGCAGGCGGCCGCCGGCATCGACGTCGGAAACGACGGCGAGCAGCAGCGCGAAGCATTCTTCCTGCACATACGTCACCGCATGACCGGGTTCGGCGGCTCGTGGGAGAGGCCCACGCGCAGCGACATCGTCAAGTACCCTTCCTTCCAGCGCGTACTCGACAGGCAGATCGCGGCCAGCGAGGCCGTCACCGCGGCCAGCCTCGCCCCGCCCGAGGCGATCGGCGAGGTCCGCTACCTCGAGCCCGGCATCACGCCGGAGTGCGAGGTCCTGCGCGGCATTCTCGACGCAGAGGGCAATCCTTTCGCCGAGGCGTTCATGACCGCGCCGTCGCCCGGCATTGTCCTTCGCGCCATGCGCAATGCCTATTACGACAGCGAGGACGCCTATTTCGACGCGCTCACGACCGCCTTCCGGGTGGAATACGCAAAGATCGTGGAGGCAGGCTTCCTGCTTCAGATCGATTCCCCGGATCTCGGCCTCGAGCGATCACGCACCTACCGCGACCGGCCGCTGTCGGAGTTCCTCGCATTCTGCGAGAGAGCAATCGACGCCATCAACGAGGCGCTGGACGACATCCCGCCGGACCGCATCCGGCTCCATGTGTGCTGGGGCAACTCGGAAGGCCCGCACGACGAGGACGTGCCTCTGAAGGAGATCGTCGGCGTGCTGCGGAACGCCCGCGTCGGCGCCTTCATGCTGCCCTTCGCCAACCCGCGCCATGCGCACGAGTACCGGCACCTGCCGCAGCTTCTGGCGGACGACCAGATCATCGTGGCGGGCGTCATCGACACGACGACCAACTATATCGAGCATCCCGAAGCCGTCGCGGATCGGCTGGAGCGCGTGGCTGAAACCATCGGCGACCCGAGGCGCGTGATGGCGGGAACGGATTGCGGCTTCGACACGAACGCCGGGCTTGGACGCGTGGCCGAGGACATCGTCTGGGCGAAGCTCGCCAGCCTGGCGGAGGGAGCCCGAATAGCCTCCGCGAGGCTTTTCGCATGAGCCTGTGGAGGCTGGGAACAGCGTGAAGATCCAGATCGATCACCTGACCAAGCGCTTCGGTGACGTCGCCGCCGTCGACGACCTCAGCCTCACGATCGGCGATGGGGAGCTGGTGGTTCTGCTCGGGCCTTCCGGTTGCGGCAAGACCACGACCATGCGCGCGGTCGTCGGGCTCGAGGAGCCTACCTCGGGACGAATCACCGTCGGCGACACGGTCATGTTCGATGCCGACCGGGCGATCAACGTTCCGCCGAATCGCCGCGAGATGGGGATGGTCTTCCAGTCCTATGCGATCTGGCCCCACAAGACCGTCTACCAGAACGTCTCATATCCGCTGGAACGCCAGAACATCCCGCGGCGGCAGATCGAGGAGCGCGTCCGTGCCACGCTCGATCTCGTCGGTCTCGCAAAGTTCGCAGAACGCGGCGCAAGCATGCTGAGCGGAGGCCAGATGCAGCGCGTGGCGCTTGCCCGCAGCGTCGTTTCCCAGCCGAGGGTCCTGCTCCTCGACGAGCCGCTCAGCAACCTCGACGCTAAGCTGCGCGACCATCTCCGGTTCGAGCTGAGGGAGATTCAGCAGCGGCTCGAGATCACCACGATCTATGTCACGCACGATCAGACCGAGGCGCTCGCGCTGGCAGACCGGATCGCGGTCATGCGCGACGGCAAGATCGTCCAGCTCGATACGCCGCCCGCCATCTATCGCGAGCCGGCCGACACGTTCGTCGCCGATTTCCTCGGCGTGGGAAATATCCTCGCGGGGCGCGTCGTCGGCGCCGTCGAAGACGGCGGCTCAAAGGTCCGGCTCGACGGCACCGATGTGACGCTCCTCTCCTCCACGCCGGCTGAGCAGGACGTTTCGGTCAGCGTCTGCATCCGGCCGGAGCATCTCGCCATCACGCCAGTCAAGCCCGCCGACGGCGCTCCCGGCAACATGCGCGCCGAGGTTCAGGTGGCCACCTTCCTCGGCAACCACGTGCGCTATCTGCTCAGCACAGAGGGCGGCCTCAAACTTCAGGTCGTGTCGACGGATACCGGCACCATCTTCAGGCCTGGGGCGGCGCTGTATGCGTCCGTGCAGCCGCAGCACGCCCAGCTCCTGAGGTCCTGATGAGCGACCTCGCCCACTCGCGGCCAGTTGCAGGCGGCGCGCTCGGTGTCGCCGGCCGGCGGATCTGGCGCTACGTCTTCCCGATCACCCTGATCCTGCTCCTCACATTTCTTGTCATCTATCCGCTGGGAACCCTCGTCTTCGCCTCCTTCGTGGATTCCCCGCCACGCCCGGGTTCTCCCATCGGCAACTTTACGCTGCGGAACTTCGCTTCGCTGGCGGAGCCGGGCAACCTGCGGGCCATATGGAACTCGCTGGTCTTCTCGGTCCTGGGGTCAGCCTTTGCGCTGATCATCGGCGGCGCCTTGGCCTGGCTGGTGGCACGCAGCGATGCGCCGTTCAAGCCGTTCATCGCCTTTGCCGGGGTTGCGCCCCTCTTCATGTCGTCACTTGTCGGCGCGCTCGCCTACGCGCTGATCGCGTCTCCCCGCAGCGGCTACATCAATCTGCTGCTGCGCGACGTGGGGATCGACTTTCGCTTCAATATCTATTCCGGCGGCGGGATCATTTACGTGTTCGCGCTGTTCTATGCGCCGTACGCCTTCCTGTTCCTGTCGAGCGCACTGCAACTGATGAACCCGGAACTTGAGGAGGCCGCGGAGGCTCACGGCGCGACACGCTTCCAGGTGCTGAGGACGATCACGTTCCCGCTGGTGCAGCCCGCCATGCTCGGTGCGGGCATCCTGACGCTCGTGCTCACCCTGGAGAATTTCCCCGTCCCGCAGGTTCTCGGCACACCGACCGGCACCGACACGATGCCGTCGGTGATCTTCCGCAAGATGATGACATCGCCGCCGCGGCCCACCGAGGCGGCAGCCACCGGCATGCTGCTTCTGGTGATCATGGCCATGCTCGTCTATGCGCAGAGCCGGATCCTCGCCAACCGCGCATTCCATACCGTTGCCGGCAAGGGCTTTCGTCCCAAGCTCATCCCGTTAGGGAAGTGGCGGTGGCCGGCCTTCGCCGCCAGCGTCCTCTACTTGTTCCTTGCGGCGATCCTTCCCGTCTTCGCGTTGTTTCAGGCGGCGCTGCGCCCCCATCTCTTCATCCCGGGCTTCCTTGCGTTGTTCGACCTGTCGGCCTTCAGCTTCGCCAACATCATCGGCACGCTGCACTATGGTCCGTTTCAGGACGCGTTCGTGAACAGCCTCATCGTCGGGGTGATGACCGCGCTCTTCGGCACGACGTTCCATTTCGTGCTCAGCTACTACGTCAACCGGACGACGCAACCTTGGCGCGGGGCGATCGAATATATCGCAATGATGCCGGTAGCCATTCCCGCGCTCATCATCGGCATGGGCTTTCTCTGGGCGTGGATCATGTTGCCGGTGCCGATCTACGGAACGTTGACGATCCTGGTGCTCGCTTATACCGCCCGCTTCATGCCGCAGGGCTACAGGGCGGTCTCATCGACGATCCTGCAGGTGCACCGCGACCTGGAGGACAGCGCCATCGTTTCCGGTGCCAGCCGCGTCCGCGCGGCCTTCGACATCCTGACGCCGCTCATCCGGCCGGGAGTGGCCTCGGCGATGTTCCTGCTTTTCCTGTTGTCCATGCGCGAGCTCTCCACCTCCCTCTTCCTCTTCACGGCTCAGACGCGGGTCCTTGCGATCGTGCTCTACGAGCAGTGGGAGGCGGGGAGCTGGTCATATGTCGCCTCGATCAGCCTGCTCTACAGCGCGCTGCTCCTCGTCATCACAGTCGTCGGCCAGAGGTGGGTCGGACTCAAGAGCTTCTGACCCGTCAGGCACCCAACCCCCGCGGCATGGGCCGCAGCAACCAGGGAGGACACCCGAAAATGAAAAGAAACCTCATCTCCAGGCGGAGGATGCTATCCGCCGCCGGATCGGTGGTTGTCGCCGCAGCGGCAGCGACCGCTTTCAACGCGCCGGCCTTGTCGCAGGGCCTCGTCGTGGACGGGGAGCAGATCGCCGATCAGGCCCTGCTCCAGGCCGCGCAGGAGGAGGGAATGCTCCTCTACTACACCGTCAACCTCGAGGAGAACGAACGGGAGCTGCTTGCGGAGTTCAAGGAGGTCACCGGCATCGACTTCGAGGTCATCCGGCTAAACGGGAGCCGGATGTATGAGCGCGTGGTCACCGAGTTTGGCGGAGGCCAGCTGCAGGCCGATCTCGTCAGCCTCTCCGACTTCGTCCTCATGCAGGATCTCATCGACAAGGGCGTGCTGACTGCGCACCGCCTGCCCTGGTGGGACGACATCCCGGATGATCTGAAACAGCCGGAGGCGCTCTACTATGTCCAGAACCGTTACGCGAAGGCCTTCGGCTACAACACCGCCGTGCTCAGTGAGGAGGAAGCGCCCAAGAGCTGGAATGACCTGCTCGACCCGGAGCTCAAGGGCCTCGTCGGAATCCAGCAGGCGAGCTCGGGCGGCATCGGCTGGACCACGATCCTGATGCAACGGCAGATCATCTCCGATGATTATTGGGAGAAGCTCGCCGCAAACGAGCCGCGCCTCTACACCGGCCTCACGCAGGCGGCGGAGGATGTCGCGCGCGGCGAGCTCGCGGTATCGGAGATGCTGCCCATCCAGGGCGTGCGGCTGATGGAGAGCGGCGCCCCGATGGCGCTGACCTTCCCGGAGGAGGGAATTCCCGCTTCCGCCGTGCTGATCGGCGTCACATCTGTGGCGGAGCACCCCAATGCGGCGAAGCTCTATGTCAACTGGGTCCTTTCGAAGGATGGCGGAGAAGCGATAACGCGCATCTTCTTCGACTGGGCCACACACCCGGACGTCGCACCGCCGAGCCTCGCGGAATATGGCCTCACTCTTCCGCCGGCGTCGCAATTGTGGGTCGCCGACAGGCAGGACTGGGTCGAGTTGCAGGAGGAATATCTGAAGGAATGGGAGCAGATATTCCAGTCGGGGGGTTGATCCACAGCGCTACCGGGGCGGGCGGGAGCCCCTGCCCGCCCCGGAGCCTCCACCATTTCGAGAGCATGCAGGGAGAACGGCAACCTCCCGAAATGTCTCGCTTCCCCTTCCGGTCACAGAGAGAAAGCCGATGAGACTGGGCTATTTCGCCATGCCTGTTCACCCGCTCCACCGAGACTGGGGGGAGACTCTCAGGGAGGACCGGGAAGCAGTGATACTGGCCGACGAGCTCGGCTACCATGACGCGTTCATCGGCGAGCATCTGACCGACCGCGCCGAGGCTATCACCAACAGCCTGCAGTTCCAGGCCACGCTGATCCACGCAACGAAGACCATCAAGCTGGGCAGCGGCACGTCCAACCTCTCGCAGATGCACCCGGTTCTCATCGCCTGCCACGCGGCGATGTTCGACCACCTGTCCGAGGGCCGGTTCATCTTCGGCATCAGCCCCGGCACGCTTCCCACCGACGGCGAGGCGCTCGGCCTCGACGAGGAGGACAAGAACCGGCTGTTCGCCGAAGCCATCGACGTCATCCTCGAGATATGGAAGCGCGATCCGCCCTACGACATCGCGCTTGCGGGGAACCGCTTCGTCGTCTCCACGGGGAAGAACATGCACCTCGAGACCGGCGTGGGATATCTGCCGAAACCGTTCCAGAAGCCGCACCCCGAGATCGTCGGCACGGTGGTGGCGCCGTTCTCCAAGGGCGTCGTCGCCATGGGCCGGCGCAACTTCCATCCGCTTTCGGCGAACTTCCTGCTGGTGAAGTGGCTGAAGAGCCACTGGGATAATTATGCGCAGGGCAAGGCGGAGGTTGGCGAGACCGCCGATCCGGCGGACTGGCGCGTGGCGCGCACGCTCTTCGTCGCGGACGACGACAAGACAGCCGCCGACTACGTTCGCGAGGCCTCCCGGAGCCCCTATCGGTTCTATTACCGGCAGCTCTTCAAGAAGCTCGCCCGCCGCAACCGGCACGGCGTCTTCAAGGAGCACATGGACCAGCCTGACGAAACCCTGACGGAGGATTATCTCCTGGACAAGCTGGTCATCCACGGCTCCCCGTCGAAGGTGGCCGACGGAATCCTCGCCATGCGGGAAGAATGCGGCGACTTCGGCGAACTGGTCTACGCTGCGGTGGACTGGACCGACCGTAGGCTGGCACGTCGGTCGATGCAGCTCTTGGCCGAGAAGGTCATGCCGCGCGTGAACGACGCGATCGGCTCCGATTCCATCCGCAAGGAAGCGGTGGGGCCCTGATTACCGGCGGCGTCCCCTCCCCGCGCCTTGCTTGAGCTGAAGACGAGCGACGAGCCGCCAGCAAGGGCCGAGTCGACTGAGGCAAGCAAAGGAGCCTTCTCTGTGAATGACGAAAGCGGTGAAATCGATCCCGTCGACCTGATGAGAAAATACACTGAAGAAAGAGGCGACATCTTTCCCGAGTTCCACTACATGGCGCAGCATCGGCCGCGCACGGTTCACTACATCCATCAGGCCGCCGGCTACATACTCAAGAACGCGAACCAGGAGGCGCCCGACCAGGAGCTCTCGCTCGTGATGCGCGAGTTGATCGCAACATGCATTCTAAGCGCCAAGGGAGACGAGCGCTTCGCCGCCAACCACGTGAGGCGCCTCTATCGGCTCGGCGTGACCAACACTGTCATCCTTGAGGCGGCCGAGGGAATGGCACCGGTGCTCGGCCATTCGAGCATCTCGCATGTCGCGCAATCCATCCTGCTGGCCAACGACCCGGACTATCCTTTCGGAGAGCTGCCGGCATCGGGCGCGCCGTCCGAGCTCACGCCTTTCCCGGAAATGGAGCTCGGGCCCAAGGACGCCTCCTCCGTTCCCTCGCTTCTGGACGACCCCGACTGGCGCTACGCCGCCGAGATAGACCCAGAGCTCGCGCAGCGGATAGCAGCCTTTGTGGATCACTGCCTCGGGACGATCCGGAAGGAGCCCAACATCCTGCCACCATGCGCGCGGTTGCTGGTCGCTATCGCCGCGCTCTGCATGCGCGGCGAAGCGCAGATTGCCGCCGAGTACATCCGCCGTGCCTATGCGCTCGGAGCCAACCGCCGGAAGGTGCTTGAAGCGATCTCATGCTGCCACAACATGACTGGTTCGCTTAGCGTGCAGGTTGGCCTCAGGGCGATGCAGCTTGTGGATGCGTCATGAGACAGGCTGCTCCCGACCAGCATCGGCGACGGCGAGCGCCAGAGGCCTCTCGGTAGGTATTGGGCGCCGTTCCCAAAATCGGGGTTCGCGCTTGCCCCGGTTGGCGCGAGGAAGGGCCGCTCACCTTCCAGTAGGCGACGTGCCGCCCGCCCAGACCTCGGTTGGGGCCAGAAGTGGCTCCCGTGACGATCCCTTCGGCCCGCTGTTCGGGAGAGTTGGCAAAGCGGAGCGATTGGAAAGACCTTTCGGCAGGTCTTGCTCTCTTGTCGTCGTGGCACGACAGTCGTGCCAGGGTCACGGTGCGAAGCTCTTGCCCGGGTTCAGGATGTTGTGCGGGTCGACCGCCGCCTTGATCCGCTGCATCAGCGCGATCTCTTCCGGCGTCCGCGAAAAGGCGAGATAGTCGCGTTTGATCGCGCCGATGCCGTGCTCCGCGGAAACGGTTCCGCCGTGGTCGCGGACGGTTCCGTAGACGAAGGCCTTGATATCGGCGTGCGGCTGGTCCTCGCCAACCTCGGGTACGTTGACCACCAGGTGCAGATTGCTGTCGCCGATATGGCCGTAGCTCAGGGCCCGCGCAGTGGGCCAGCGCTTGGCGATGCCAGCTTCCAGTTTATCGACCACGTCTTCGAGCTGCGCCATCGGGATGCCGACGTCGAACGCCGTGAGCGGCCCGAGAATGCTGCGATATTCGGACGGGCTTTCGCGGACCGCCCAGAGCTCGCGCTCCTCCTTCACCGATCTGGCGATGACGGCATCCTCGACGAGCCCTTCTTCCGATGCGGCGGCAAGCGCCGATTCGAGCGCGACCCGCACGCCCTCTCCGTCGAACCCGGACGCCTCCACGATCGCGTACGCGCCGTGCCGGCGGCTCAGCGGAGACGGCTTGCAGATGCCTTCGGACATGAAGTGGAAGAAGCTCGGCCACATGACTTCAAAGCTGGTCAGCATCGGCCCGAGCGCCCCACGCATGCGCGACAGAAGCGAGATCACGCTCCGCGTGCCGCTGAGGCCGCAGAAGGCGGTGGCGGTCGCGCTGGGCTTCGGATGGAGCCGCAGCACCACGCGCGTGACGATCCCGAGGAGACCTTCGGTACCGATGAAGAGCTGCTTGAGGTCGAGCCCGGCATTGTTCTTGAGCATGGTGTTCATCGTCGATACGACGGTGCCGTCGGCGAGGACGGCCTCCAGACCGAGTATTTGGTCGCGCGCCATCCCGTAGCGGATGACCTGGTTGCCTCCGGCGTTGGTGGAAACCACGCCGCCGAGCTGGCACGAGCCCCGCGACCCGATATCGATTCCGAGAAGCAGGCCCTCCCCGCTCGCCGCGGCCTGCGCCGTCTCCAGTACAACTCCGGCCTCGGCGGTGAGGGTCGCCATCTCCGCGTCGACCGTTTCGATGCGGTTCATGCGGTCGAGCGACAGGGCCACGGCGCCGGGAGTGGGGTGCGCCCCGCCGGAGATGCCGGTCAGGCCTCCTTGCGGCACGACCGGCGCCGAGGCTCCATGGCAGGCTGCGAGCAGGCGCGAAACCTCGTCCGTGCTCCGCGGCCGCGCCAGGGCAAGCGGGACCACCGGAACGAGGCCTGACCAGTCGGACTTGTAGCGGTCAGGAATCGCCCGGCCCTCAATCACGACATCGGACCCGAGGAGGGCCTGGAGCGAGGTTACGAAGCCATCCACGGAGGCGATCCTTCCAATAAGCCCCTCTCCGGTGACCGGGCGGAGCGCGACGCAAGGGTGCGGGAACTAGAAGATGCCATCGAGGAACCCGGGTCGCTCGCGCCTTATGGGATAGCCGCTCCCTGCTTCCCACTCGTTCTCGATCTGCGACATACGCCGGTCGAGCACGCGGTGGATGGCGTCCTTTTCTCCGGAGACGACGGCCTTCAGCGTCTCGGCCAGGATGTCCATGGCGAAGGCGACATCGTCCCAGTTCTTCAGGAGAAGTATCCGCATCGGATCGAGCCAGGTCAGGAGCATCGTCATGATGCGGACCAGGAGCGCGTTCCCGGTGGCTTCCGCCAGAGCCAGGTCGAAGCGCATGCTTGCGATGCTCAGGCGCCGCTTGACCGTGTGCGGTATTCGCCGCGGGCGAGACGCCCCGATGTCCCGGCCGAAACGGATCGCCCCCTCCATCCGCTCGATGTCCGCGTCGCGGAGATTCATGGACGCGACTTCGGCGATCCTCGGTAGGATGAGCCGCCTCGCCTGGAGGATGTCGATCATCTCGCCGGGCTTCAGCGTGAGCATCGGCTGGAGGAAATCGAGGGGGACGAGCTCGCTCGTCACGAAGCATCCGCCGGCCGCGCCGACCTTCACCTCGACAAGATGCGCGTCCGAGAGGAGGCGGATGGCATCGCGCACCGTCACCCTGCTGACGGAAAGCTGCTTCGCCAGGTCGCGCTCCGACGGCAGGCGGGAGCCTTCGGGAAGAACGCCCTCCCGTATCGCCGCCGCGATCCGCCGGGCGGCCTCCTCGCTCGCCCGTGGAACACGGACCGGCTCGAACAGACGGGTCGCGCGACCCGTACTCATCCAGCGCCGCGTCGGATCGTCGTCATGGCTGGGAGCGCTCCACGCCGCGCGCTTCCGCTATGGTTCCAGCAGGAAGAACGGCCGGCCAATGCGCGCTTCGAGCCTGAAATAGCGGTCGAGCCGAACGCCGTCCACGTCCTTGCGGATACCGTTGATCATGGCCGCCAACGTCTCGAGCTCGGGCACCTCGAAGATCAGGTACCATGTGAAGTCCGGACTTCCGGGAGAGCCCACCATGAAGAGGTCGTCGTCCACCGTGGCCAGCACCCGGGCACCCATCGCCTTCCACTCCGCGAACATCTCCTTCATGCGCGGAAGGATCTTCTCGCGCCGTTCCTCACCGCTCGCCTGGAACCATCCGTTCGTCGATGCTCCGAGGATGACGGCGCGATACGGCTTGGAGATTCGGGGCGCCTCAAACTCGACGGCCATGTCTTTCCTTCCCTGCTTCGCTGGATCGGCGGGCGCTCAGCGCATGAACACGCCGCCGTTGATGTCGAGCGTCATCCCGGTGACGTAGCCCGCGGCGTCGGAGGCCAGGTAGACGGCGGCGAGCCCGACCTCGTCCTCGTGCCCGAGCCGCTTCACCGGGATGGTGGCGGCGAGCGCCCGGACCTTGTCCTGCGGCATGGACCGGCTCATCGGCCCTTCGATGGCCGCGGGCGCGATGGCGTTCACGGTCACGCCGCTCCCGGCAAGCTCGAGCGCGAAGCACTTCGTCAGCGCGAGAATGCCGGCCTTCGAGGCGGAATAGTGCGCGCCCGCGACCACGCCGCCGCGCTGCCCGGCGAGCGAGGAAAGATTGATGATCCGCCCGGACCCGCGCTCACGCATCACCCTGCCGGCGACGCGGCATCCGAGGAACTGGCCGCGCAGGTTGACGGCGAGCACGTCGTCCCATTCCGCGACCGGGATGTCCCACACGGAAGCGGATTTGGTCAGGGCGGCGTTGTTGACGAGAATGTCGATAGGGCCCGCCTTTTCAGCGAGAACATCGATCGCCTTTTTCCAGGCGTCCTCTTCGCGGACATCGAAGACGTGCCCGAACGTCCGGCCGGACGAGGCGTCGACCCCTGCGGCGACCTCCACGACGGCCGGTGAGATGTCGGTCAGCATGACGGACGCGCCGGCCTGGTGCAGCGCCCGCGCCATCGCCCGCCCAAGGCCCTGCGCCGCGCCCGTGACAAGGGCAGCCCGCCCGCTCATATCTATCGTCGTGCCGTTCACGTCCCCTAGCCGATCGCCTGGTAATGGTATCTAAATCATACCAAAGCCGGCCTATCAAGCAGTCCTTTCGCGCACGGCCGCCATCGACCCTGCATGCGGCGCGCGAGCCGGCTCGCGGCACCGATTCCCGACGTCGCCGCCAAGCACCGCATACCGGTACTTCGTCACTCACACGAGGTGACACTTGCAGTCCCAGACCGTGCGGCTGCCGCGCTTGTAGGATTCCATCCACGCACTCTACACGGCAAAGGCCGCCATCCCAGGCCGCCTAAAGGCGTGGGGTTTCCTGATCCCCTATCAGGGACTCTAAACCAAGACCTTCCGTCGAACGAACGGCGATCCGAGTTTATCGGCCAGGAAGTGGAGGCGGGCGAAACAGATCGCGTAATCAGCCTCAGTTGCGAGGTGCTCAGCAAAGCAGGACATGTCCGGATCTAGTCTGGCGGCCCGCTCCAGCAGGGCCAGATGATCAACGACGCCGTCTCCGATCGGTACTTCGTCGAACTTCAGGAGCATGTGCTTCCAGTCCCACAGCAGATCCTTGATGTGGATGCCGCCGATGTAGGTCTCGAGCAGGTCGAAGGCCTCGTGGACAAGCTCTGTCGTACGGAAGTAGTGCTGCTGGTTGATCATGTTGACGAGATCGAGATGGACGCCGACCGAGGGGTGGTCAACCGAATCGAGGAACTCGCGGATGTCGCCTGGCTGGTAGAAGAACGACGTTGTCCAGGGTTCGATCAACAGGCGGGTCGTCTTAAGCTCGAGCCCGTCGAGGGCTCGTAGAAGCACATCCCGGAACTCCGCCCGGCACTCGTCGGTGAACATGTACGGATGCGGTGCGGCGAGGTGATCCTCCTCGCCGACGGTTCCGACCAGGATGACGACCGAGTCGGCCCTCATCAGGTCGGCCTTCGTGAGCCCACGGCGAAGCTGTTCGATGCGCCGGGTGCGGATTTCGGTATCGCGAATCATGAGATTCGGCCGATGCAGCGCCTCGGCGACCGCCATGCCGAGGCCGCGCGCATGATCGCCGTAGGCCACGGCCTCGTCGTCGGTCATATCGGCGAACTGCATGGGAGCGACGAGCGCCGAGAGCCCGAACGTATCGAAGGTGTCGATCAGCGCGTCGAGCTCGGCGATGTTGCCGGGGCGGTAGATCAGCCCCCCTAGCCTCACGGCGTGACGTCCTCGCGATCGGGTACGCAGGCGTGGGTACGGGCCCATTTCGGAAGCGAGGCCGCGGATCGGTCGTCGGCGGGTCTGCTCCAGGTTGCTCCGCAGCGGCGGCAAATGGCGTCGAGCGGGTTCATCGTGTCGTCGACGTCGCCGACGACGATGGCCGGGGCGAACGCGTCGGGCATCGCGGTGACGGGAGCCTTCGTCGTGTACATCTGCGGCGTGATAGAGATAAGCCGAAGCGGCGCGTCGCCAGTCGCTCTGAACGAGTGGCCGGTGCCGGGATAGATCGCCAGCAGATCGCCTGACCCGACCCTCTCGACATCGCCGTTCGAGAAGGTCATCTCGCCCTCCCCGTCGACAATGATGTACCATTCCTCCACATCGGTGCCGGTGGGCACATCACGATGGATGTGCATGCCGATCGCAGCATCGTCGCTCGGCGGGATGATTCCGAAGGATATATGGGCCTCTCCGAAGCCGCGGTTGAAGATGTTTCGGACCGTGATCGGGATGTCGGAGCCATGGATGCTGCGGTCGGTGAACGGCACGTTGTCGAAGCCGTACCGCCTCCACCCCCGCTCGTAGTGATGGTCGATCGGCGCGCGGTCGCGCGCGCCGACATCCTGGTTCTGTTCGGTTTTGGCGTCAGCAGCCGACGCTCGACTCATGATCAGCGGCCTTCGTCTATTTGTCGCTTACCTGTCGCGGTCCGATCCTGGTGTAGATCCAGACCTCGTTGCGCGCCTCCCACAGGGGCGGGTTCGGCCGGCCGATCGGTCCGATATCCGGCCTCTGCTTCAGGGCCTCAAGTATCCTGCCGTCCTCGCACTCGACTTCGTACACCGCGGCGTATCGGTAGGGAGGGGACTGGTCGGGCCGCTGCTCGGATGTCAGCCGATATCGTTGGGCCGCCACCCAACCCGGCGCACCCAGCACGTCGGGGACATGCACCTCGTCGTAGAACCTGTTGAACTCGGCTTCCTTTCCGGGCACCGGGTTCGTGAGCGCTACGAAGATATGGTTGGCCATGACATGAATCTCCCGTCGGGCGAGTCGGATTGGAGAGCTGTCGGTGCGTGCTACTGGCGGTCGTAGAACCTGTCCATGTCGGCGAGCACGTCATCGACCGTCTTCTGGCCTGTGAAGAGGCCCTGGAGGCTCTCCCCGAAGTTGGAGTTCATGTCGGTGTTGGGCCAGACCGCAGTCGGGTCGGACAGCACCTGACCGTTGTCGAAGTAGCTTTTCAGGTCGGCATAAAGTCCGGGGAGGTTGCCTGCCGTCGCCTCCGCGGGCGAGATCACCTGGCTTGCCCTGGCGAATACCACCGCCTGATCCTCGCGAGAGATGAAGTCCAGGAACTGTTTGGCTGCCTCGGCGCTTGCGGCCTCGGTCCAGACGGCCATTCCCCCGGCCGGCTGGACGATCACACGGGTGTCCTCGGGAACGTCGCCAGGGGGAGGGAACAGACCGATGTCAAGATCGGGTGTCTGCTGCAGCACCTGCCCGTTCAGGATCCCCGAGGTGAACATCATCGCCGACTGACCGGTGGCGAACTGGGTGACCATCTCCGCGAGAGGGACACCGCTCGCCCCTGGCGAGAAGCAGCCGCCTTCGATCATGTCGGCGAGGTGCTGCACGGCTCGGCGCCATCCCTCGGACTCGGCGAACGTGACCTCACCCGCGGCACGCTTGGCGAGCCAGTCCGGATCGTCGGCCAGCACCGTGCTCCCGGCCAAAGTCGCGACGTTGTTTGCGTTCACCACTGCGCTTCCGCCGGCCCACGCAATCGGGATCGTGCCTTCGCCCGCGATCTGCGCGCACACGCCCAGGAGCTCGTCGAAGGTGGTGGGAACGGCGATATTGTTCTCGGCGAAATACTCCTTATTGTACGACAGCAGCGCCAGCGGGGCGATTCCGAGATCGCGCGCCCGGACCGCGCCGTCATGCTCGTACAACGACTTGGTCGGCTCGTACATCGACGCAACCCAGCTCGCGCCGGAAAGGTCAGAGAGGTGTCCGGCCGCCGCGAAAGGCGTGACGCTATAGGGACGAGCCCGGCCGGCAAGCACGAACACCAGGTCGGTACCGCTGCCCCCGGCAAACTGAGTGGGGATGGTCGTCGCGTACGCCTGACCCGCCTCGTAATAGGTCGCTGCGATATCGATGTCAGGGTACTCGGCTTCGAACGCCTCGATCAGCTTGTCGAACCCGGCCTGATAACTCGAGAGTGCTGCGAGCTTGAGGTTTTCGGCCTCGGCCGGCTGGGCTGCGCCAATCGACGCCACGGCCAAGGGCACGGCGAGCACCCGGAGGGGATTCCAACGTCGAGAGCGCAATCCTGTCCAAACGCGGTTGTTAAGCACGGTGTGATTCCTCCATGAGTTCGTCGTGTTGGCCCATCGAGGCGTGTCGCTGGGGAGGTTTGCGCCCGGCGCCTCCGGGCGCTTCTCTGATACCAAGAAACCAACCGGGCTGCTACTTCAAAGGCGAACAAGAGCCTGAGCAGAGCGGTTCGGAGCCGCGCCGATGGTGAATCAAGTTTCGAGAAGGCTCTTGCTGCTCGGCAGGGTGGAACCTGATGCCCGAGCTCGACCGGTGATCGATTTGTGGTCGAGACGACCAGGTCAGCCAACCGCGGGTGACCCCATCAGTGAGTACACCCACGCCGCGGTATCAGGCTTCAGCGCCGTCGTCTTGACGAACGCAGGACTGGCCCTGCGCAAGCGTTCGTGCACTTCCACCACGTCGCCTTCGAAACCGTACAGCGCCAGGAAACGCCACGGCGGCGCCTGCCCTACGCGTTGGTCGGGGTGCAGCTCAAATCGCTGCCCCCACAAGAACCCTTCGATGGCCATGATCTCGTCGAGATGGTGGTTGTCGTACCACTCGTTGAACTCGGCCTCGCGGCCGGGCTCGGCGTTCGTGAAGACGACGAAGAGATGAGGAGCATTGTTCGTGAAAGCCACTTGGCACTCCTGAGATGGTCGGCGGGCCTGGAAGGGAAAGGTGGCCGGCAGGACAAGTGGGCCGAGACACGCGCCGGTCACAGCACCGCGTTGCCGGTATCGAGATCGAAGAAGTGCAGGCGATCCAGCTTCACCCCCAGATCCACGGTCGAGCCTGTTTGAGGAAGGATCGATGGATCGATCCTGGCGATGAGGGTGACTTTGTCGCTCTCTGACTTGTCCTGCAACATCCTGACCGCAGTGGCGTCGACATCCTCGGCAGCCTCCAACATCTCATCGGTCATGACCGACTTTGCCGCGAGTGAAACGTGGAGGAGCCGTTCGGCCCCGAGCATCTCGCTTCGTTCCACGGTCGCCTTCAACATGGGCACGTCGTCGACAGGCGGGATGAAGAGATTTTCAGGGCGAATCCCGACGGCAATACTGCCCGACCCACGCTCGAGCAGCGCCGGTCGGTCGCGCACCGTCTCTGCCGGCAGGACCAGCTCCTGGGATCCGACCCTGAGGACGAGATCGCTGTCGCGCCGGCCGAGCTCCGCGCACACGAAATTCATGCCCGGGGAGCCGATGAAGGCAGCGACGAAGAGGTTCACCGGCCGGCCGTAGATCGTCTCGGGCGAACCCTCCTGTTGGAGAACCCCTTTGCGCATGACCGCGATGCGGGTTCCCATCGTCATGGCCTCGACCTGATCGTGGGTGACGTAGATCGTCGTGATGCCCAGCTCTGCCTGAATCCGGGATATCTCGGACCGCATCTGTACCCGCAGCTTTGCGTCGAGGTTCGACAACGGCTCGTCCATGAGGAACGCCTGCGGCTCCCGGACGATGGCGCGGCCCATCGCCACCCGCTGGCGCTGCCCGCCTGACAGGGTGCTGGGCCTGCGGTTCAGCAATTCACCGAGGCCCAGAATTGCCGCGGTGCGTTCGACGCGGTCTCGGCGATCGGCTCGAGACACCCCTTTGCTGATCAACGGGAAGGCCATGTTCTCGAAGACCGACATGTGAGGGTACAGAGCGTAGTTCTGAAAGACCATGGCGATGTCGCGCTTGCCCGGGTCGATATCGTTGATCACCTTGCCGCCAATTTGGATCTCGCCGTCGGTGATCTCCTCGAGTCCGGCGACCATGCGGAGCGCCGTCGTCTTGCCGCATCCGGACGGGCCGACGAGAACCATGAAGCCCCCGTCGGCGATGTCGAGATTCAGGTCGGTAACGGCGCGGGTGCCGTCGGGAAACCGCTTGCCCACGTTCTTGAGCTGAATCGAAGCCACCTGCTACCCCCTGATCCCGCCGGAGAAACCGCGGATCATCTGTTTCTGGGCAGCGATGAAGAACACGAGAAGCGGCGCCAGGGCGATCACGACGGCGGCGAACACGAGGTTCCATTGCGTGAGGTATTCCCCCACAAATCCGTAGATGGCGACCGGAAGCGTTTCCCGGCCACTGCCGCCGAGGAAGATGAGCGACGCGAAGAAGTCGTTCCAGATGAACAGCCCGGTGAGGATCGCGACCGTGCCGGTCACGGGGCGAAGCAGCGGGAAGACGACGCGGACGTAGGTACGGAGCATGCCGGCGCCGTCCATGCGCGCCGCCTCCTCGTAGTCGCGCGGAATCGTGCGAACGAACCCGGTGTAGAGGAACACCGTCAACGGCGTGAGTATCCCGACCCAGAGAATGATCATGCCCAGATAGGTTCCGATCAGGCCAAGATGGCGGAACAGCACGAAGAGCGGCAGCACGGTCAGCTGGAACGGGATGATGATGCCCAGGACGAACAGCGTGTAGAGCGTCGCGCTCAGCTTTCCGGGCCGGCGGGCGATGGCGTAGGCGCAAAGTGACCCGATGACGATGAGCATCGCGACCGATCCGACCGTGATGATGACGCTGCTGATCAATGCGGTACGCAACCCGCCTGCGCGTCTGGCCTCCCAGGCGCGCGAGAAGTTCTCGAAGTGCGGGTCGGTGGGAAACGAAAGCGGACTGGTGAAGAGCTCCTGCGGCGGCTTGAGCGAAATCGAGGCCAGGAGATAGAGCGGCAGACAGAACGCCACCGCCAGGAGGAACAGCGACACCTCCCAGCCGAGCGTCTTCCAGCCGTAGCGGTTGCGCATCAGAGCCTCGACTCCCGGTATCGCAGCAGCGAGACCTGCGCGATCGACAAGGTCGCGACCAGGCCAGTCAGGATCAGGGCCAACGCCGATCCATAGCCGAAGCGCCCGTAGACGAAGGTGTTCTGCCAGACCTGGGTGGCCAGGGTCTCGGTGGCGTTGACCGGGCCACCGCCGGTCATCGACAGAACCTGATCGAAGGCGCCGAGCCCGAAGATGAGGGTGAGAGTGGCGCTGACCGTAATCGCCGGGGCCAGGAGCGGAACGGTCACCTTGCGGAACTTGAGCCAGGGCGACGCCCCGTCCATGGCCACCGCATCGTGAAGCTCGTCGGGAATTCCCTCGAGTCCGGCGAGATAGATGACCATGGTGAGGCCCGTGTACTGCCAGACAAGAACGACGACGATGGTGTAGATCGCCCAGGTCGGGTCGGCCAGCCAGACCCGCTGCCAGGAGTCGAGACCCACCGCCACCAGGATGCGATTGAGCGGCCCGCTGTACTGGAAGATGTATTGCCAGATGTACCCCGTGGCGAGATGGCTCAGGGCGAAGGGGAGGAAGAACATGGCCCGCATGAGGTTCCGGGTCTTGAGTGCCCTCCGAAGACTCATGGCGAGCAGCAATCCAAACACGTTGCAGATTACGACGAGCAACCCGGCCAGCTGAAAGGTGTGGACCAGGGCGTTGCTCGTGGTCGGGTCGCTGAAGATGGTGCGGAAGTTCCCGAACCCGATCCAGCTCGCGCCGGCGCCGGCACCGTCCCAGTTGGTGAATGCGTACGTGCCGCCGATGATGGCCGGCAGGAATCGAAGGCCGACCAACACGGCGACAGCGGGAATCGCCAGGAGCCAAGGCACCTTCTTGAGTGATCTTCGTCGGCTCCGCGTTGGGCGGACTAGGTCAACCACAACCGGATCCTCGGGTGCAGTCGACGGGGGGCGAGATCGAGCGGCCCGGTGAGCCCAAGTTGATGCGATCTGCGACATCGAGCGGCGCATAGTCGCTGATCAGTTTCCCGGAGATTGCTAGACGCTCGGACGTGGCTACACCAATACTGACCAAGGGCCACTCCCCCGTCAAGCAAGAGCACTGGTCGGCGGCGCGCATCGCGGCGGCACCGTGGGGGCCTCTAGGCACCTCTTATATGCGCTTCGGGTCATCGAACGAACCCGCTCGCGCGGGAGGGTGCGGGCTTCGATGCTGGTGCCTACACGGCGGCGGTCGATGAGGGTGCAAACGGTCGGAGGTGACGGGGGTGGCTCCGCTCCCGAGCATGAAGGGTCAACCTTCAACTCGGGAGCATCCGATGACTGCCCAGCTTTCACATCAGTCCGTTAGCGCGCTGCGCCAGCGCATGATCGAAGACATGAGCGTGCGCGGCTTCAGCGAAGCCACACGCCGGGACTACATACGCTGCGTGAGGGCGTTCGCCGGCTTCATCGGCCGCGCGCCCGACACGGCGACGGCTGAGGATCTTCGCCGCTTCCAGCTGCATCAGACGCAGGCCGGAATGCAGCCGCCCAGCATCAACGGCGTGGTCTGGGCGCTGCGCTTCTTCTTCACCTTGACGCTCGACCGGCCCCGTCCACCAGCCGCGCAAGCTGCCGCTGGTCCTGAGCGTCGAGGAGGTGGCGCGGCTGCTCGATGCGGCGGTCGTTGCGTTGTTGGGGCTGGGAGATATTCAACGGGACCGTGTCAACTGGCTGACGGCGCGTGGTCACAAAAATGGGTACCCTTGATCTTTCGGAGATGTTGCGCTGAGGCAGTCTCCAAAAAATGGGGAGGGAGAATTGCGCGCAAGAATTGTGGTCGCAGCATTGCTGCTGTGCGGCTGGTCAACGCAAGGTTCGATTGCACAGGAGCAGTCGGAGGTCGTGATCGGTGCCGGCGCGGCAGTCTAGCTCCACGAGACGACGCGCCGGCGCATCGGCGGTGAGTTGCGCCCCGCACGCCGAGCTCTCTCTTCGCCCCATCGATGCGCCAGTGCGCCGTCGCGGCGGAGTGGCCCAGCCCCCCGCGCGGGGATAAGCGACAGCATCCGGACCCGCACCATCCGATTGGGTGGACTTCGCCGCGCCGGGCCTACGGCCGCACAAGCCCGTAGTGCACCGCCAGGGCGGTGAGCTGCGCCCGGGTCTTGACGTCGAGCTTCTTCTTGGCGCGCTCGATGCGCCAGTGCGCGGTCGCCTCGGCAATGCCGAGGATCTCGCCGATCTCCCAGTCGGTCTTGCCGGCAAGGAGCCACTGGATGCATTCGATCTCGCCTGGCGTAAGACGCGGCGCCTTGCCCGGCGCCAGGTCGGGCGCCATCAGCTCCTTCAGCCGCTCGTGCAGGTAAAGCCCCATCAGGTGGAGCGCGGCGCGGCTCCTGAGGGGCAGGTCGTCCGTCTCGCCGCCGAGCGAGACCACGCCCTGGTATCCTTGCGGACCGTGGACCGGGATGCACAGGCCTTCCGGCCAGCCGTGCGCGGCGGTCGCCTCGAACAGACTGATGCAGCCGGGCCTCTTGCGGTACAAGGTCCGCAGCTCCGACCAGGTGGCGGGAACGGCGCTCCTCCTGGCATGCGTGACCGTGGGATCGAGGCGGGCAAGCTCCTCGCCGAGATACGTGTCGACCCACGTCTCGGGCCAGGTGCTGACGAAGAACGAATGCGAGGGAGCGGCCGCGCCGGCGGACGGCAGCATTCCGAGCGCGACCGTGGAGTAGCCGTAGCGGCCCGCTTCGCGACTGAAAGTGTCGAGCACGGCCGCGACGCTGTCGAGGGCCTGAATCCGCTCGACGAAGTCGAACGCGGCATTCTCGTGCGCGAGCATCCGTGTCCCAGCCCCGGTTCGCGACGGCCTCGCGCGAAGCCTAGTCCGGGCGCCGCGGCATGACAAGCAGTTGCCGGAACCGGCCCGTGCCGCTTCCGGTTGAGCGCGCCGCCTGCGCCGGCGCGCTCAGGCCGGGCCGGCGCGCTTCAGCGCCGTGACCTCGATCTCCACCTTGATCGCGGGATCGGCGAAGCCGCAGACGATGGTCGTATTCGTTGGCCGCGGATCGGAGAAGGTCTCGCCGAGCACCGTGGAGACGGGGATGACGTCGCCGGCGTCGGCCAGGTAGACGCGAACGCGCACGATGTCCTTCAGCGACGCGTCCGCCCTTGAAAGCGCATCGGCGATCGTGTCCAGAGCGATCCGCGTCTGCTCGGCCGCGTCGTCCGGGAAGCGATCGTTCGGAATGTCGTAGCCGGCGGTGCCGGAGACGAAGATCCACTCCCCGTCGACGACCGCCCGCGAATAGCCCGCGAGCTTCTCGAACTTCGAGCCGGAGGAAATCGCCCAGCGTCCTGTCATCGGTGTCCCCAATGCTTTAGAGTTGAAACGAATGCCCCGCTGCATAGGATGACCCTCCTCCCCCGGCAAGGATGCCGGCCGCAACGCGTCGCACCGCGCGACCCGCCGACGAGCGCATGACAGCCGAGAACCTTCGATCGCTCTGGTGGCACACG
>CAZMJQ010000212.1:0-2553 GCA_964566475.1 uncultured Propylenella sp.
ACGCGCCAGACCGGGCTCGACGAGGCGCCGAATGCCTCCGCGTCGCGGATGGCGCGCCACAGCGTGTCCGACGCTTCGCCCTCCAGAACCCCCACATGGCCGAGCCGCCCGAGGAGCGCCGTCAGCTTCTCCGCCCGGTAGTCGACGGAGGCGGGAATCCCTTCCAGCCGCACCAGCGTCGCGGCCCTGCCGCCCGAGGCGAAGGCGGCGTCCGGCACTTCCGATGCCACGGCGTCGGGAAGGTGCGCCGCGCCGGAGACCTCCCACGGCGTCCCCATCGCCTGGCAGAGCGCCTCGACCGCGGATGCATCGCCGAGCCCCGCGACGACCAGCGTCGCCGATGCCTCCGGCCGCGGCAGCACCTTGAAGGTCATATCGGTGACGACCGCCAGCGTCCCCCATGAACCGGCCATCACCTTGGACAGGTCGTAGCCGGTGACGTTCTTCACCACGCGCCCGCCCGACTTGAAGGCCTCCCCGCGCCCCGAGACGGCGTTTATGCCAAGAATATGGTCGCGCGCGCCTCCGGCCTTGATGCGGCGCGGCCCGCTCGCGTTGGCCGCGAGCGTGCCGCCGATCGTGCCGCGCCCGCGTGTGGCTCCGAAGAGCGGCCCGAAATCCATCGGCTCGAAGGCGAGCATCTGGTTGTGCCCGGCGAGCAGCGTCTCGATGTCGCGCATCGGCGTGCCGGCCAGCGCGGAGAGCACAAGCTCCTCCGGCTCGTAGAGCGTGACCCCGGCGAGATCGGAAAGGTCGAGCTCGCACTCCGCCTGCACCGGCCGCCCGACGCCGCGCTTCGACCGGTGGCCGTAGACGTCGAGCGACTTCTCCTCGGCCGCCGCCCAGCGAACAGCTTCGAGGACACTCTCAGCGCTGTTCGGGCGGAGGAGCATTCTGTGTGTCTTCGTGTTGCGAAGCGCGTCTGATCTCAAGCAGCTTGCAGGCAGAGTGTACGACCAGATCGAGCTGGCGTCTCCGCTCGAGTATGGCGCGCTCCTCGCGGGGGCTTCTCACCAACTGGTCGTATGCAAGCGCGGCAATGCCGGCAACCGCTATCGCCAGTCCGGCCGGATCGAATGCGGCTACGAGAGTCCACCCGGCGCCCGCCGCAGCCGAACACGCTCCGGTCAGGGTCATCGGGCGGTCCCACCACGCCCTTGGACGCCGGTGGAGCCGCTTCAACTCTTCAAGTCGCTGATTGAGCTCCCTCGCAAGCCGCTCGTCGGTCGCCCGCCGATCGCCGGAGCTATCCGCCACGCTTGAGCTCGCCCCCAAGCTCCTTGATCAAGCCTTCTGCCCGTTCGATCTCGGCTTCGACGACGTCGTACTCCTCCTGAGCGCGCCGTCGGGCCCGATGGGAGGAAAACAAGACGGCTGCGACCGTGGCGGCGACAAGCACTAGCAGCGAGAGCTCCGAAGCCAGGCCCAAGTCGAAGCTGCCCGTCGAGCCGCCGGTGACCAGCAGGCGGATGAGCGAATCCAGTAGAATGACCAAGGAAGCGCCCAACAATCCGGCCACGAAACCTCGTTCGCCGGTGCTCGGCCCCTGCGATACCCGGTGTGTATCGTCGATCGCCACGTCTCTCATGCCGCCATCTTATCAAAATCTCGGCAGATCGGGAAACGGCACCTGCCCCTTGTGCACGTGCATGCGGCCAAGCTCGGCGCAGCGGTGCAGCACGGGAAACATCTTCCCCGGATTGAGCAGGTGCTGCGGGTCGAAGGCGCACTTCACCCGCTCCTGCTGCGCCAGGTCCGCCTCGGTGAACATCTCCGGCATGAGGTCGCGCTTCTCCACGCCGACGCCGTGCTCGCCGGTCAGGACGCCGCCGACCTCCACGCAGAGCCTCAGGATGTCGGAGCCGAACGCCTCCGCCCTCTCCAGCTCGTCCGTCTTGTTGGCGTCGTAGAGAATGAGCGGATGCAGGTTCCCGTCGCCGGCATGGAAGACGTTGGCGACGCGCAGTCCGTAGTGCTCCGAAAGCTCGCGGATGCGCGCCAGCACCTTCGGCAGCTCCTTGCGCGGGATCGTCCCATCCATGCAGTAATAGTCCGGCGAGATGCGGCCCACCGCAGGGAAGGCGGCCTTGCGTCCGGCCCAGAACGCGGCGCGCTCCGCATCCGTCTGCGAGACGCGGATCGTCTCGGCGCCGTTGGCCCGGGCGATCCCCTCGACCTGGCCGAGCAGCATTTCGACCTCGCGCCGCGGGCCGTCGAGCTCCACGATCAGGAGCGCCTCCGCGTCGCGCGGGTAGCCGGCATGCACGAAGTCCTCCGCCGCGTGGATCGCGGGCCGGTCCATCATCTCCATGCCGCCGGGGATGATCCCCGCGCCGATGATGTCGGCGACGCACTTGCCCGCCTCTTCGCTCGATGGGAATCCGATGAGCACGGCCCGCGCCGCTTCCGGCACGCGCAGGATGCGCACCGTCACCTCGGTGACGACGCCGAGCAGCCCCTCCGAGCCGGTCATCAGGCCGAGCAGGTCGTAGCCTTCCGAATCGAGATGCTTGCCCCCGAGGCGGATCACCTCGCCGGTGACCAGCACCATCT
>CAZMJQ010000213.1:0-2872 GCA_964566475.1 uncultured Propylenella sp.
GTGGCCCGCATCTTCGCGGCGAAGGGCCGCCCGCGCTTCAATCCGCTGATCTGTCATGTGACTGACCTCGCCATGGCGCGGCGCTACGGCGTGCTCGACGAGCGCGGGGAGCTGCTGGCGAAGACATTCTGGCCCGGCCCCTTGTCGCTCGTCGTGCCGCTTGCCGGCAACGCGCCGGTCCATCCGCTGGTCACCGCCGGGCTCCCTACGATCGCCCTTCGCGCCCCGCGTGGCCCCGCCCGGGCCGTCATCGAAGCGTTCGGCGGCGCGCTCGCCGCGCCCAGCGCCAACCGCTCCGGCCGCCTCAGCCCCACCCGCGCCGCACACGTCATCGAGCAACTCGGCGAAGCGGTCGCGCTCGTCCTCGACGCCGGCCCGTGCGCGGTGGGGCTGGAATCGACCATCGTGTCGCCCGCCGGCGACCCGCCCCGCCTCCTGCGCCCCGGCGGCATGCCGGCCGAGGCGATTGAGGCAATCCTCGGCGCGAAGCTCACGCGCGCCGGCGCGGGCGACCCCGTCTCCGCCCCGGGCATGCTCGCCGGCCACTACGCGCCGCGCACACCCGTGCGCCACGACGCGACGTCGGTCGAGGCCGGCGAAGCTCTTCTCGCCTTCGGCAATGCTGAGATTGCCGGAGCCGTACGGGCGAAGGCGGTGCGCAACCTCAGCCCTGCGGGCGACCTCGTGGAAGCCGCCGCCAATCTCTTCGCCGCCCTCGGCGAGCTCGACGCCAGCGGCGCCTCCGCCATCGCCGTCGTACCCATCCCGGACGAAGGTCTTGGCGAAGCCATCAACGACCGCCTGCGCAGGGCAGCCGCCCCTCGCGCCGGCGCCTGAATCGGGACTGCGCTGCGGCATCCCGCCTGCCCTCCCCTTCGCCGCGGTCACCGGAACGCTCATGCCGCGCCCGTGTTGTGCCCGAGACTAAGAGAACATCGACGTGTTCGACTTCGACCTGAGCGACGCGGAGCTGGCCACGCTCGACGGCCTGAACGAGCGCTATTCCGCGCTCGGCTCGCTTCCGTACGTCTGAGGCTCAGCCTCCTCACGCAAGCGCAGGCTGACGCACGACGCCGCCGGACGGGCCCGGAACCGAAGGGGTGCCGGAAGGTTGAATCACGAATCCGAGAATCGGAGCCTGGTCATGCACAGCATCATCTACATCGTGGGACTTATTGTCGTCGTCATCGTCATCCTCTCGTTCTTTGGTCTTGCCTGATTGCACTGCGACGAGCGATCTGGCCCCGAATTGCAGGAACGCCCTTTCGCATGAGCATCGGTCCCCGGCATTGACGAGCCGCGCCGCGAGCGTCCACATGGGCCTGCGAATCCGGCGGAACCTGCGCTTTGACCACCCTCCTCCTCCATCATGCGGCCTTCCTGGAGCACGTCACTCCGGTCGGGCATCCTGAGCGGACCGACCGGCTGAAGGCCCTCCACACGGCGCTCGACAACGAGGCCTTCGCCTCGCTGCAGCGCGTAGAGGCGCCGCTGGCCGACCCCGGCGCCGCGCTTCTCTGCCACCCGGAGCGCTACGTGGAGGCGATCCGCAAGGCCATCCCGAGCGAGGGGCTGGCCCGCATCGACATGGATACGACCGTGTCGCCCGGCTCGTGGGAGGCGGCGATGCGGGCGATCGGCGCGGCTCTCTATGCCGTCGACGCTGTAGCGAGCGGCGAGGCCGCCAACGCCTTCTGCGCCATCCGCCCGCCGGGCCACCACGCGGAGACCGCGCGCGCCATGGGCTTCTGCCTGTTCGACACGGCCGCGATCGCCGCGCGCCATGCGCAGAAGGCGCATGGGATGGGAAAGGTCGCGATCGTCGACTGGGACGTCCACCACGGCAACGGCACGCAGGAGATCTTCTGGTCCGACCCCTCGGTGCTCTATGCCTCGACCCATCAGATGCCGCTGTTCCCCGGCACCGGCGCACAGTCGGAGACGGGCGCCGGCAACATCTGCAATGCGCCGCTTGCGCCGGGTGACGGCTCCGAGATGTTCCGCGAAGCATTTCGCGAGCGTATCCTTCCGGCGCTGCGCGCATTCGGCCCGGAGCTTATCATCGTCTCCGCCGGCTTCGACGCGCACCGCCGCGACCCGCTGGCGGAGATCGACCTCGACGCGGAGGATTTCGACTGGGCGACGGAGCGGCTCATGGACCTCGCCGGCGAGACGGCGGGCGGACGGGTCGTGTCGCTGCTGGAAGGCGGCTATGATCTGAAGGGGCTGGCCGAGTCGGCCGCCGCCCATATCCGCCGCCTCATGACCGCCTGAGGAGATATCTCTTGTCTGACGAAGGCACGCTCCCCGACGTCGAGACGCTGACCTTCGAGCGCGCGCTGAAGGAGCTCGAGGAGATCGTGGCAAAGCTCGAGCGCGGCGACGTGCCCCTCGAGGAATCGATCGCCATCTACGAGCGCGGCGAGGCGCTGAAGAAGCGCTGCGAAGCGCTGCTTCGGCAGGCGGAGGAGCGCGTAGAGAAGATCCGCAGCGCCGAGGGTAAGGCCGTCGGCACCGAACCGTTGGAAGGCGGCAATAGCTAGCGATATTATTGTTTCCTAACAATATTCTTGAATAATTCGCTAACATAGCCTAATTTCGATAGCATGGACCCGGTACGCAATCCCTTCGCGCCTGGCGCAGGCACCCCTCCGCCCGAACTTACGGGCCGAGATGAGGTGCTCGAGAAAGGGCGTGTGACCCTCGCCAGGATTCGATCGGGGCGCTCGGCCAAAAGCCTTCTTCTGGTCGGACTACGCGGCGTTGGGAAGACTGTTCTCCTGAACCGGATGCGGCAGGCCGCGGACGCGGAAGGCTATCTTGCGGAACTCGTAGAAGTCCCTGAACAGAGAAGCATTGCGGAAATCTTGGT
>CAZMJQ010000214.1:0-2659 GCA_964566475.1 uncultured Propylenella sp.
CTGGTTCTGGCCGTCGGTCTCCACCAGCGTGATCCCGCCGAGGCTCTCCGCTTCGGCGCGCAGCTCCTTCTGCATGTGCACGAAGAACGGGAAGCCGAGGCTCGGCAGCGACGTGGCGATCGTCAGGTCCTGCGCCTGCGCCGCACCGGCGGAGAGGGCCGCGGCAAGCGCGCCCGACATCACCCATCTCAGATCTGCTCGCATGAAAATAGCTCCTCCCACACGCGCCGTGGCCCGGGAAGGGCAGGCGCAACGCTTTTCTATCGGCAAACTCTGGCACTGCGTTCCGACGAACGTCAAGCGTGCGGGCGACTCATCTTCTGCCGACGGCGCGTAAGTGGCAGCCTGAACGGCGGACCTGCTGCGCCAAACGCGCCTTGCCGGGATTGTCCATCGGAGAAGCCGTGTCTGAGCTTGACGCGCTGACGGAGTTCGATCGCCGCATATTCGGCATGCGCCTGGAGCGGAGCCGCCAGGACCTCTTCGGCATGCTCGAGCAGATATACGGCGCGCGCCAGGACTATCCGGCGTTCTGCGACGCGCTTCTGCGTTCGCTAGAACGCGCCTGGGCCGCGCGCCCGGAGGAGCTCAAATGGCTCGACCTGAAGCGCGACCTCGAGCCCGACTGGTTCCAGCGCCCGGCGATGGCCGGCTACGTCTTCTACCTCGACCGGTTCGCAAGGGGCCTCCGCGGCGTGCTCGATCGGCTCGACTACCTCGAGAAGCTCGGGATCACCTACGTCCACTTCATGCCGTGCCTGAAACCGCGGCCCGGAGATAGCGACGGCGGCTACTCCGTCATGGACTACCGCGAGATCGATCCGGCCTTCGGCACGATGGACGATTTCGAGGCGGTGGCGCTGGCGCTACGCGAGCGCGGCATCAGCCTCTGCGCCGACCTCGTCCTCAACCACACCGCCAAGGAGCACGCCTGGGCGGAGAAGGCGCTGACGGGCGTCGCGAAGTATCGCGACTACTACCTGACCTTCGACGACGACACCCTGCCGAAGCAGTACGAGCGGACGCTAGTGGAGGTCTTCCCCGACAATGCTCCCGGCAGCTTCACTTACTATTCCGACATTGGAAAGTGGGTCTGGACGACCTTCAACGAGCACCAGTGGGATCTGAACTGGGCGAATCCGTGGGTGTTCCTCGAGATGGTCGAGGTGATGCTCTATCTCGCCAACAAGGGCGTGGACGTGCTGCGCTTCGACGCGGTGGCCTTCATGTGGAAGCGCATGGGCACGCGCTGCCAGTCGGAGCCGGAGGTGCACATGCTGCTCCGCGCGCTACGCGCGGCAAGCCGCATCGCCGCGCCTTCCGTCATCCACCTGGAGGAGGCGATCGTCTCGCCGGCCGAGATGATCCCCTATCTCGGGCGCGGGCAGCACGACGGAAAAGAAGGCAACCTCGCCTACCACAATTCGCTCATGGTCCAGTTCTGGTCGGCGCTGGCGACGCGCGAGACGCGCCTGATGACGCACGTGCTTCAGAGCCACTTCCCGCCCGTCCTCACCAACGCCACCTACGCCACCTACATCCGCTGCCATGACGACATCGGCTGGGCGGTGACGGACGAGGACGCGCGCGCCGTCGGCCTCGACGGGCCTCTGCATCGCGCCTTCCTATCCGACTTCTATGAGGGCGTCTTCCCCGGCTCGTTCGCGCGCGGCGCGCTCTTTCAACACAACCCGGAAACGGGCGACAAGCGCAACAGCGGAACCTTCGCCTCGCTCGCCGGGCTGGAGGCTGCCGAGGCGGAAGGGGATTCGGAAAAGATCGATCGGGCCATCGACCGCATCCTGCTCGGCCACGCGCTTATCGCGAGCTTCGGCGGCATTCCGCTGATCTACATGGGCGACGAGATCGCCCTCATGAACGACTATGGCTACGCGGCGGACGCCGCGCACAGGCACGACAGCCGCTGGCTCCACCGTCCGCCGATGGACTGGACGCGCGCGGCTGCGGCCATGGCGGGCGAGGGTGCGGCGGGGCGCGTCCTCGACGGCGTACGCACCATCCTGGCGCGCCGCAGCGCGACGCCGGAGCTTCACGCGGCGAACCCGACGCTGATCGCCGATACCGGGCAGAGGGGTCTCTTCGCCTTCGTGCGCCGGGCGCCCGCCGGCTCGCTCGTGTGCATCTTCAACTTCACGGAGTTCTGGGCGACGCTCCGGCACGAATGGGCGCTGTCGCACGGCGCGACGCTCTTCGAGGATGCGCTCTCCGGACAGAAGGTCGACCTCGACCACGGCCGCATCCTGCTTCCGCCCTATGCCCGGGTTTGGCTGCGCTGACGCCGTATCGCGAGCGTGGTGCGCTCAGTTCATGGCTTGCTCACGACAGGGCGAGGAGCTCGGCGCGGAGGCGGTCCGTGTCGGCTCCGCAGATCGACTTCTCCGTCGCCCTCTGCGCCTTCCTCCACAACGGCATGGCGGCCGCCAGCTTCCGGCGGCCGGCCTGCGTCAGCTTGAGGAAGCGGCTGCGGCGGTCGGCGTCGTTGACGAGAAGCTCCACTAGGCCGCGCCGCTGCAGCGGCTTCAGGTTCGCGGTCAGCGTCGTACGGTCCATGGCGAGCAGCGAGGAGACTTCGCCGATGGTCGGCGGCTTCGGCCGGTTGAGCGCCATCATCAGCGAGAACTGTCCGTTGGTAAGCCCG
>CAZMJQ010000215.1:0-17547 GCA_964566475.1 uncultured Propylenella sp.
GTCCGCCCCGACCAATCTGATCCAGCATCAGGCGATCGAGATCGACGGGCCGATCGCTTGCGGGGACGTGCCGGTGTTCCCCGGCGACGTCATGGTCGGCGACGATGAGGGCGTCGTCTGCATCCCCGCCCATCTCGTCGACGAGGTCGCCGCGGAAGCGCACCAGATGACGGCGTTCGAGGATTTCGTCGCCGAAAAAGTCGCCGAAGGACGGTCCATCATCGGCCTCTACCCGCCGACGGCGGAAGGCACGCGATCGGAGTTCGCCGAGTGGCGAAAGGCCCGCGGCCGGTAGCGGCGGCGGGCAGATCTGTTGAGTAATTCGATCCCGCCCTTACGCTGCGTCAAACGTGCGGCGCATCTCTGCGAAGGAGACCAGGCGCCGCCGCGTCTCGTCCCAGAGGACCAGCCGCACACAGCGAAAGCTCTGAAGCAGCGTCAGGCGACCGATATCCCGTAAGAACGGATAGTCGCGCATCACCTCCGGCAGCCGATAATAGGGAATTCGGCTCACCAGATGATGCACATGGTGGATGCCGATGTTCGCAGTGAACCATCGTAAGACTATCGGCAGGTCGTAATGAGAGCTGCCGTGCAGCGCCGCCTCCTGCGCGTTCCACTTCTCACTCTCGTCCCACAGCGTGTCTTCAAACTGATGCTGAATATAGAAAAGCCACACGCCAACGGATCCGGCCAGAATGCCCACCGGCACATAGAGCAGCAGGAAGTTCCCGATTCCGACCAGCCAGATCGCGGCGCCAGCCAGCGACGCAATCCCTGCGTTCGTTAGCATAGAACTGATCCACGGCCGCCTCCCGGCCTGCATCAGTCCGACAGGAACGCGGTTCTGAACAAAGAAGAGATAGAACGGTCCGACGCCGAACATCACCAGCGGGTGACGGTAAAGGCGGTAGCTGAAGCGCGACCATTTGGAAAGCGCCCGATACTCCCTCACGGTCAACGTAGCCACGTCGCCTATGCCCCGACGGTCAAGGTTTCCCGCGCCGGCATGATGGGCGGCGTGGGTGCGACGCCAGCAATCATAAGGCGTCAACGTCAGCACGCCGATGGCGCGGCCGACAACATCGTTGGCCCGCCGGGACCTGAAGAAGGCGCCGTGCCCGCAATCGTGCTGGATCATGAACAGGCGAAGCAGGAATGCGGCAGCCGGTACGAGCAGAAGAACGTATAGCCAGGCGTAGCCGAGCCACAGCGCGGCCCACATGAGTATCCAGAGAACGACAAGTGGAATGGCCGTGATCAGGAGCTCTGTAATGCCGCGCGCAGTGTTCGCTTCGCGATAGCGCGACAGAGATCGGGTCAGATCGCGGGCATCAATCGGTGGGAGAGTAGGCTCCACCGCTCTCGTTTGATCTGGCAACCGCTCCTCCATTCGAGTGATTTGAAAGGGGGCTCGCCCCGACCGCCCGGTCGCCGAGCTGATCCCCGCACGATACCGGCTGAGCATCCTCATCAGTTGGGAGGGCCAGTCACCTAGCTACTGGCGAACATGTCGGGACGCAAGCCAACGGAAATGGATCGCCCTCCCGTTTTACGCTCTAGGCAGTTCACCAGGACGAGGGCCGTAGGGACGACTAAACGGCTGGCGCACGCCGCCTCAGCGGATAGGCCGCGTTCTCATAGAGGGATTGGATCTCCCGAAATCCAAAACGCAGCTCATCAACCTCAAGATAAGCCCCGGCCAGTGCGGGCGGCGGCAGCTCTTCCACCGCAAACCGAAGAGCCTCCGCGGCTGTCGAGAAGCGCCTGTACTTGATGCCGCCGCTGTTCCTTCTTCCGCGGGACGGAAACAGCTCCGCGGAGGAGTTGTAGTCGAACTCAGTTAGGTCTTGCGCCTGCTGGCGGGCGCGGTTGACTGCTTGAGCATTGCCCATTGGATTCCCCGACGGCGATTGCAACCGAGGCCGTCAAAGCGATCTCGGCGATGCTGTTTCATTCATGCGACACTTGATCGGTGCCGGCCCCAGACTCTTCGGGCTGCGGGGCCGACGAACGAAGCGGCGCGTACGTTTAGGCGAGCGCGTTAGGCGAGCTCGATCGTGCTGACGGCGATCTTGCCGGAGCGCGGGTCATTTTCAGTGTCGAAGGACACCTTCTGGCCCTCTCGCAAGCCACTGATGCCTGCGCGCTCAAGCGCGGTTGCATGGACGAATACATCCTTGTCGCCCTGGTCCGGCTGAATGAAGCCGAAGCCCTTCTGATCGTTGTAGAACTTTACGGTGCCGTTATTCATGGAAGCGTCCTTTCATTGACGGTGTGCACGTGGGCTTGACGCGCGGGGTTCGCCGCCTCGCCCGGTTCGTCGATCTTTGGAGAAGTCTGAAACGTGCGCCCGTGAACGAGCGGAGCGGCCCAGTAGTCCGGCCAAATATCGATTGAAGAGATATGGGAGTTGCCTGGAGCTAATGCAAGAGACGGGGTGCCGTGCATCAGGCGCGATCTTCATCCGCGGATTCCTGGTATGGCAGTCGCCGCATGGCAGTCCGCGATGAAGGCTGCTGCATCCGGTCGCTGAATGACGCGAGTTACTCGCGGGAGGAGTCGGGTGCGGAAAAGCCGCACGCCCGGATCTGTGAGGCGAAAGCCGAATGGCTCAGCTACTCGACCACGACCGGTCCGCCGCCGACTGCCCTCCTCGGCTCTCCGGACTAGATGCGGAAGCGCTCGTGGGTGGAGGGGTGGAAGAGCTCGGCGATGGAGACCTGCCGCGGCGAGAGGCCCTGCGCATGGTGGTGGCGCAGGAAGGCCTCCAGCGCCGGCTCGTTGCCGGGAATGCCGTAGGACCAGAAATCCTCGCCCATCAGCGCCTGCGTCGCCTCGAGCTGCTCGGCGGCGAAGGGCAGCATCACCTTCGATGCGCTGAGGTCCACGAACGCGGCGAGGCCGGCGGCCTTCGACTGCTCTAGCCCCTTGAGGACGGCGGCCGGGAGCCACGGATGCGCCTCCGCCAGCGTGCGGCGGACGCCTACCGCGTGCATGATGGGGAAGATGCCCGTGCGCTGATAATAGTCGCGCGCCGCCGCCTCGGAGTCCGGGAACAGCCGGCCGACATTCGGCTTGCGGTCGCGGTAGCACGACGGCGCGCGCGGACCGATCAGCCCGTCGATCTCGCCCCTCTCCAGCATTGCGGAGAGCGTTTCCCCGGGAGGAATGTCGTCGAGCCGGACGCCGGCGGGAAGGTCGAGCGCGATCTTCTCGATGCGGCCGGGCTCCTCGACGCCGCCGCGCAGCCAGTGGATGTCCGAAGGCGTCACGCCGAAATCGTCCTCCAGAAGCGCGCGCGCCCAGACATTGGCCGTGAGCTGGTACTCGGGCAGGCCGACGCGCTTGCCCTTGAGGTCGGCGGGCGCCCTGATCCGATCGCTGCGCACGTAGATCGACGTATGGCGGAAGGCGCGGGAGACGAAGGCCGGCACCCCGACATAGGGGCAGTCGCCTCGCGCCGTGCGCACCACGAAGCTCGACAGCGACAGTTCGCATATGTCGAACTCCGCATTGCGGAAGGCGCGGAAGAAGATCTCTTCCGGCCCGAGGGTCATGACCACCGGGTCGACGCCGTCGATCCCAACGCTGCCGTCGATGAGAGCGCGCGTCCGGTCATAGTCGCCGATGGCGATCGAGAGTCTCAGCTTTCCCATGGGCCCTCCGTCACATGAACCTCCCAGTCTCGATTGCGCCCCACAGGATATTTCGCTCCCGCGGGGCAAGCATCGCCCGGTCGTTGCGGGGACTCCCACAGACAGCTTACGCGATGCGGGATCGCGCGGGGCATGAACGTCCCGGGAGGCGGAACGCCAGGCAAAAGTCTGGGAGCTGCGGCCCGAAAGCGTGTGGATCAGCCCGGTGCTGCCGCGCCGGAAGAGACCGCAGGCGCGGCCTACCAGCTCCACATCGTGCCGTCTTCCAGGCGGGCCACCGGCAGGTAGGCCGGCTCGTACGGGAACTTCGCCGCCAGCGTCTCGTCGATCTCCACGCCATGGCCGGGCGCGTCGCCGGGATAGAGGTCGCCGTCCCGGAACGTGTAGGCGTGCGGGAACACCTCGTCCGTCTCCGCCGTGTGGCGCATGTATTCCTGGATGCCGAAGTTCGGCACCCAGATGTCGAAGTGGAGCGCCGCGCCCATGCACACGGGCGAGAGGTCGGTGGCGCCGTGGCATCCGGTGCGCACCTGGTAGAGCTCGGCGAGCGCCGCGATCTTGCGGAGCTGCGTGATGCCGCCGGCGTGCACGACGGTGGCGCGGATATAGTCGCAGAGCTGGTTCTGGATGATCTCGCGGCAGTCGTGGATGGAGTTGAACACCTCGCCGATGGCGATCGGCGTCACCGTGTGCTGGCGGATCAGCTTCAGCGCCTCCTGGTTCTCTGCCGGGGTCGGATCCTCGAGCCAGAAGAGCCGGTAGGGCTCGATCGCCTTGCCGAGGCGGCCGGCCTCGATCGGCGTCAACCGGTGGTGCGCGTCGTGCAGGAGGTGGAAGCCGAAGCCGTGCTTCGCGCGCAGCGCCTCGAAGAGCTTCGGCGCGAAGTCCAGGTACTTCTCGGTGGACCAGGTCTGCTCCTCCGGCACCGTCCCCTTCACCGCCGGCTCGTAGGCGAGCTTGCCGCGCGCGATGCCATAGGCGGTGTCAAGGCCGGGGACGCCGGACTGTGCGCGCACCGCCTTGTAGCCGAGTTCCAGGTACTGCCCGACCGCGTCGACGGTCTCCTGCAGGTCGCGGCCGTTGGCGTGCCCGTAGGCCATCACCGCGCTGCGGCTCTTGCCGCCGAGGAGCTGGTAGAGCGGCAGCCCGGCGACCTTCGCCTTGATGTCCCAGAGCGCGGTATCCACGGCGCCGATCGCCGCCATGGTGACCGGGCCGCGCCGCCAGTAGGCGCCCTTGGCGAGGTACTGCCAGATGTCCTCGATCTCGTGGGGGTCGCGCCCGATGAGGCAGGGGACCACGTGGTCCTCCAGGTATGAGGCGACGGCCAGCTCACGACCGTTCAGCGTCGCGTCGCCGAGTCCGTGGACGCCGTCGCGCGTCATGATCTTCAGCGTGACGAAGTTGCGTCCCGGGCAGGTGACGATGACTTTCGCTTCGGTGATCTTGTCGACCATTCTTCAGGCCTCCGCCCGTTCGGGCTGCTCATCCGCGTCGGCGGCCAAGGCGGACGGCCGCGCCTCGAACAGGTCTGGGAACTGACGCTCCAGCACCGGCAGCGATGTCAGGATCTCCGATAGGTGCGTGCGCACTGCTTCCTCCGCGGCGCCGGCGTTTCCTGCCTTCGCGGCGGCGAGGATTGCCGCGTGCTGGTCCACGAGCCGCTGCATGGGGGTCGCATGCGGCAGGCTGAGATAGCGTACCCGGTCCATCTGCGCCTTCACCTCCTCCACCACGCGCCATGCATAGTCGCAATCGGCGCAGATCGCGAAGGCATGGTGGAATTCTTCGTCGAGGGCAAGGAAGCGCGCCGGCTCCGGGTCTAGCGCGGCCTCCCGCTGCGCGCCGATGAGCTCTTCGAGATAGAGGCCATCGTCGGCGCTCATGCCCCGGCAGGCCTCGCGCACGACCGCAATCTCCACCGCTTCGCGCACGAAGCGGGCGTCGGTGACCTGCTTGGTCGAGATCTTGACGACGAAGGTGCCGCGCTGCGGGCGCACGCGGAGGAGCCCCGCCTCGCTCAGCTTGATGAAGGCCTCGCGCACGGGCTGACGGCTGACGCCGAGGCGCGCCGCGATCTCGTTCTCCGACAGCGCCTGGCCCGGCATCAGCGCCATCGTGACGATGGCGGCGCGGAGCTCGCGAAAGACCCGCTGCGCCGCCGGCTCCGCAGCGGTGTGGCGCCGCTCCGTCTGCCGCTTGCGCAGCACGCCGATCGCTCCCTTCCCCATCGTCTTCTTCCTCCGGCTCGAGCCAGTTTACCCGACACTTGTCCAAAAGGACGTTGCGTTCCGGCTTGTGCCATACTACCATACCAGTCAACAAGAATACCGGATGCTCTTTCTAGCTCGGGAGGAACGGATGAGAACAACCCCACGCATCGGATTTGCGCTTTTTGCCGGACTGGCGGCAATGGCGATGCCGCAAGGCGCGCTGGCCGCCGAGTACACGCTCAACGTCAACACCGCCCTCACGCAGGACGATCCGCTCTACAAGGGGCTGGAGATGTTCAAGCAGAGCGTCGAGGAGCGGACCGAGGGCAACCTCGAGATACGCATCTTTCCGAGCTCCCAGCTCGGCAAGGACGAGGACGTTCTGGAGCAGGCGAGGGCGGGCGGCAATGTCGCGGTCGTCGTCGACGGCGGCCGGCTCGCGGTCTACGTCGATGATTTCGGCATCCTCGGTGCGCCGTTTCTCGCTCAGGGCTTCGACGGCATCCGGAAGGTCGTGACGTCGGACCTCTTCGAAGGATGGGTGGACGAGCTTGCCGGCGCGGCCGGCCTGCAGGTGCTCTCCTTCAACTGGTGGCAGGGCGAGCGCCACCTTCTCACCAACGTGGAGGTCACCACGCCCGCCGACCTTGGAGGCGTGCGCATGCGTACCCCCGGCGCGCCGGTATGGATGGAGACGATCCGCGCGATGGGCGCCACGCCGACGCCTATGGGCTGGACCGAGGTGTATCCGGCGCTGCAGCAACGGGTGCTCGACGCGGCCGAGGCCCAGCACCCGGCAACCCATGGCGCGCGGCTCTACGAAGTGATCAGCCACATCACCAAGACCGGCCACATCAACCTGATCACCGGCATCGTGACCAGCGCCGAATGGTTCAACGGTCTGCCGGAGGAGTACCGGACGGTGCTGCGCGAGGAATCGCTCGCCGCCGGCGACGAGGCGTCTCGCATGACGCAGGAATCGCTCGCCAACTTCGAGAAGATGATGGAGGAGGAGGGCGTGACGATCCACGAGATCGACGTGTCGCCGTTTGTCGAGGCCACCGAAGGGGTGTACGAGACGCTCGGCTACACCGGGCTCCGCGAGCAGATAAAGCCCATCCTCGAAGATTAGCGGGCGATAGGGCCGGCCTCTCGGGGGGGGCGGTCCGGTTCGCGGCGAGGGGGAGCGATGCGGTTTCTGGTGCGCGCCGAAGCGGCGCTCGGAAAGTTCCTTCTCGTCGTCATCGTCGTCCTCGTCTTCGCCGCCGGCCTCCTGCGCTGGTTCGACCGGCCGCTCATCTGGTCGGTCGACCTCGCCCAGCTCCTCTTCGTGTGGATCAGCTTCATCGGCGCCAACCAGGCGCTTAGGAGCCGCGTGCATATCGGCATGGACCTCCTCGTGCGGCCGTTCCCGATACGCGTCCGGCGCCTGCTTGAAGTGCTCCTGGCGCTCCTGACGCTGGGCTTCCTGCTTTACATGGCGCTGCTCGGCTATCGCCTGACGGCGCTCAACATCGAGCGCGTCTACGGCGACAGCGGCATCAGCTACGCTTTCGTGACCGGCGCCGTTCCCGTCGGCTGCCTGCTCCTTGCGATCACGCTCGGATGCCATCTTCTCGAGGTGTTCCGCCATTGGCGATCCGAGCCGCGCCTGGTCTTCTCCAGCGAAGGGCGCGGCGAGGCGGAGGACGTGCTGTGACGCTGCTCGCGGTCACCTTCTTCGTCCTCATGCTGCTCGGCCTGCCGATCGCCTTTGCGATCGGCATCGCCGGCTTCACCTTCTTCCTGACCAACGGAACGATTCCCGTCTCCATCGGCGTGCAGCAGGTGGCGACCGCCTCGCAGAGCTTTCCGCTCCTGGCGGTGCCGTTCTTCATCCTCGCCGGGCACATGATGAACCGCTCGGGCATCACGCAGCGTCTGATCGAATGCGCCAACGTGCTGGTCTCGTGGATGGCGGGCGGCCTGGCGCAGGTCTGCGTCGTGCTCTCCACGCTGATGGGCGGCGTGTCCGGCTCCGCCGTCGCGGACGCCGCCATGGAGGCGCGCATCCTGGGGCCGAGCCTCATCGCGAAGGGCTATTCGCGCGGCTTCACGTCGGCGGTGATCGCCGTCAGCTCGCTCATCACCGCCACCATCCCGCCGAGCCTCGGGCTCATCCTCTACGGCTTCGTCGGCAATGTCTCGATCGGCCGCCTCTTCCTCGCCGGCGTCGTGCCGGGGCTGTTGATGATGGCGTGCCTGATGCTCACCGTCTGGATCATATCGCGGCGGCGCGGCTACCGCCCTGAGCTGCCCGAGCGGCCGGGGGCCCGGACAGTGCTCCGGGCCGTCTCCCGGGCGAAGTGGGCGATCCTCTTCCCGGTGGCCCTGCTCTTCGCCATCCGCGGCGGCCTGTTCACGCCCTCGGAAGTGGGCGCCTTCGCGGTGGTCTACGCGGCGCTCGTCGGGTTCCTGGCGCATCGCGAGCTGACGCTGAAGCGTCTCGGCGAGGCGCTTGGCGAGGCGGTGATCGACACCGGCATGATCATGCTGATCATCCTCTTCTCCGGCATGGTCGGCTACGCCATCATCTTCGAGCAGGCGCCGCAATCCATGGCCGCGGCGATCGCCGCCCTGACGCAGGAGCCGCTGCTCGTCGTGGCGCTCATCCTGCTCTTTCTCTTCATTGCCGGGCTGTTCGTGGAGAGCACAGTGCTGGTGCTGCTTCTCACGCCGATCTTCCTGCCGATCGTTCGCCCGCTCGGCGTCGACCCGGTGCATTTCGGCATCCTGATGATGACGCTGGTGACGCTGGGCTCGATGACGCCGCCGGTCGGCGTCGCCATGTACACGGTGTGCAGCCTGCTGAAGTGCCCGGTGGAGGAATACGTGGTGGAGTCGCTGCCGCTGATCGGCGCGGTGCTCCTCCTGGTCGTCGTCCTCGCGCTGTGGCCTGGCCTGGTGCTCTTCCTGCCCAATGCGCTGATGTGACCGCGGGACCTGCCAGCTATTCGGCCGCTTCCGGCGAAGCGGCCAGGGCCGCGCGCGGGCGCTTGCCGGCCCGGTGCCGGCGGTAGCGCATGAATTGCTGGTCGGCGATCACGCCGACGAGGATGACGCCGCCGATCACCGCGAAGTTGAGCGAGCTCGGGATGCCGAGCAGGTTCACGAGATTCTGCAGCACCTGCAGCAGGATCACGCCGAGCACGACACCGAGGATCGAGCCTTCCCCGCCGCGCAGCGAGCATCCGCCGAGCACCGCCGCGGCGATGGCGTAGAGCTCGTAGAAATTGCCGTGCGAGGCGGGCGAGATCGAGCGCGTGTACATGGCGATGAACACGGCGGCGAGCGCGGTGAGCGCGATGCAGATGACATAGGCGGCGATGGTGACGCGCTGCGTGTTGATGCCGGAATAGCGCGCCGCCTCCTCGTTCTTCCCGACGGCGAAGAGATAGCGCCCGAAAATGGTGCGGTGCAGGAGCACGCCCATCACGACCGCCACGATCACGAAGGCGATGAGGCTGTGCGGGATGGCGATGTGGGCGAGCGGCCCGGGCAGGGGGGTGCGCCCGGCGAAGAGCCACTCCAGCGTCGGGAAGCTCTGGCCGAAGGCGAAGCCGGCCGTGGCGTCCTGCGTATAGAAGCGGGCGATGCCGCGGTAGATGAGGAGCCCGCAGAGCGTCACTACGAAGGGCTGCAGGCGCATGCGGGTGACGAGGAATCCGTGCACCGCGCCCATCGCAACGCCGAGGCAGATGACGATCAGCAGGGCCCAGCCCCAGGGGACACCTTGCACCGCGATCAGGTCCACGAAGATGACGCCGAGAAGCGCTATCACCGAGCCGACCGAAAGCTCGATGCCGCCGGTGATGATCACGAACGCCTCGGCGATGGAGAACAGGCCGAAGAGCCCGATGAGATTCGCCGTGTTCGAAAGGTTTATGGGCGAGAGGAAGCGCGGGTTGATCGCCGCCACCGCCGCGCCGACGACGAGGATGAGAACGAGGAGACCGAGATCCTTCTTGAACATGCTGCGCCCCTCAGCCCGGCCTGCCGCCCACCGCCAGCTGTAGCACATTGTGCTCGCTGAATTGCTCGCGGTCGAGGAAACCGCTGATCGCGCCCTCGTGCATGACGGCGATCCGGTCGCTGACGCCGATCACCTCCTCCATGTCGCTGGAGATCATGAGGATGGCGACGCCGCTGTCGGCGAGCCGCCGCATCAGGCTGTAGATCTCGTTCTTGGCGCCGACGTCTATTCCCCGGGTCGGCTCGTCGAAAATCATGACGCGCGGCTTCATCGAGAGCCATCGCGCCAGGACCACCTTCTGCTGGTTGCCGCCCGACAGCGTGCCGACCGCCGTCGTCACACCTGGCGCGCGGATGTTGAGCCGCTCCTTCTGGCGTTCCGCGTTGGCGATCTCCGGGCCGGGGAGCACAATCGTGCTGCGCGAGTAGGACTTCAGGTCCGGGAGCGAGATGTTCTCGGCGAGCGTGAAATCGAGCAGCAGCCCGGACCGCTTGCGGTCCTCCGGCACGAGATAGATGCCGCGGTCGATGGCCTGGCGCGGCGAGGCGAGGGCGACCTCCTCTCCGTCCACCCGGATCGATCCGGCGAGCGGGGAGTCGATGCGGAAGACGGCGCGCGCCAGCTCGGTGCGCCCCGATCCGACAAGGCCCGCCAGCCCGAGGATTTCTCCGCGCCGGACATCGAGCGTCACGGAATGCTCCGGATAGGTCGCCGTCTTGAGGCCGACGATCTCCAGCGCACTGGCGCCCGGCGGATTCGCCGGCGGAATGTAGAGCGACTTCAGGTCGCGCCCGATCATCAGGCGGATCATGCGCTCGTGATCGATCTCGTCCCGGGCGAGCTCGCCTACCACGCGGCCGTCGCGCAGCACCACGACGCGGTCGGCGCACTGCCCGATCTCGTTCAGCCGGTGCGAGATGAAGATGACACTGACCCCCTGCGCCTTCAGTTCGCCGATCACCTTCATCAGCCGCTCCGTCTCGGTGATGGTGAGGCTTGAGGTCGGCTCGTCCATGATGACGAGCCGCGCGTCGAGCGACAGCGCCTTGACGATCTCCAGAAGCTGCATCTGCGCCAGCGACAGCTCCGCAACCGGCGTGTGGGACGCGAAGTCCACACCGAGCCGGTCGAGCAGCGGCTGCACCAGCCGGTGCAACTCCTTCTGGTCGATCATCTTGAGCGGGCCGCCGAAGACGGGCTCGCGGCCGATGAAGACGTTGGCGGCGGCATCGAGATTGTCGAAGAGGTTGAGCTCCTGGTGCACGAAGGCGATGCCGGCGGCGATTGCGTCCTGGACGCTCAGCGCGTCCCGCGGCACGCGGTCGACGCGGATGGCGCCTTCGCTCGGCGCGGTGACGCCGCCCAGCACCTTCATGAGCGTCGACTTGCCTGCCCCGTTCTCGCCGATCAGCCCGACGACCTCTCCCCGCGAGACCGCGAGGCTGACGTCATGCAGAGCGACCACGCCTGGAAAGGTCTTGGTGATCCTGACAAGTTCCAGGAACGGATCGGCCATCGGAAGGAGCGCTCGGTGTTGTGCCGCGACATTGCACCAGAGTGCGCGGGCTTGGGCAACGGCCGAAGGCCGGCGCGCGCGGGAGGTGCTCGCCGGCCTCGTTTGGGGAAGCTCTCAGCCGTTGATGCGGGCTGTGAGCTCCTTCTCAAAGGCGTCGACGTTATCCGGCGTGATCACCTGTCCCGGGACGATGATGAGCTCGTTCTCCGGGATGCCGGACGTGTCGCCCTCGATGTGGGCGGCCATCAGGTGCATGCCCTGGTAGCCCCACTGGTAGGGGTCCTGCACCACGGTGCCGACGATCGTGCCCTCGCGCACGCCGCCGAGCGTGATCGGGTCCTCGTCGAAGCCGATGACCTTGATCTCGCCGAGCTGGCCGGACTCCTTCAGCACCTCGTAGATGCGCGGCGTGTTGTAGGAGTAGATGCCCACGAGGCAGTCGATGTCCGGATTGGCCGCAAGCACGTCCTCCACGTTGCGCTTGGCGCGCGTCTGGTCGATGTCGTCGCCGCGCACGTCGATCAGCTCCACGCCGGAGCCCGCGATGGCCTCCTGGATGCCTTCCACGCGCTCGCGCGCATTGTCGGCGCCGGGCAGCCCGACGAAGCCGACGCACTGGCCGCCGTCCGGCAGCGCCTGCTTCATCAGCTCGCCGGCATCCTTGCCGAGCTCCACGTTGGAGCTGCCGATATAGGCTATGCGGTCCGTATCCGGCGCGTCGCTGTCGGTGGTGAAGAGCGGCACCTGCCCGGCGATGCGGTTGAGCGGCTCGGTGGACGTCTTCGGGTCGACCGCGCTGACCATGATCGCATCGACGCCTGCGGCCACGAGATCCTCCATCAGCCGCTGCTGGATGGCGGCGGCGGCCTGCTCGGGATACCGAAACTGCAGGTCGTAGTCGGGCAGCTCTTCCTGCGCCTTGCGGACGCCCGCCTCGGCGATCTTCCAAAAGTCCGATGCGCCGTTGACGACGAAGACGAGCTCGGGCTTGTCCTGCGCCTGCGCGGGGACTGCGCCGGCCGCCAGCGCCGCCGCGGCGGCGAGAATGACACCTTTCCTCATGCACTTCCTCCCAGGTTCGGGGCCGGGCGTGCCGGCCAACTTATGCGGCTGGACCTGCCTCGGCGCCAGCGCGCCTAAGATGCCCAATTAGTATGATTAGTCAACGCCGTCGCTTGACCGCTACGGACGGCAGAGAATGCGCCCGCAGCTTCGCGGTCTTAATTATATCAGTCTGTTAAGCCGAAAAATCTGCTCTACTGCCCGTGCCGCCAGTGCGAGCCACGAGCATTCGTCCGCCGCATGCAACCCAGCTAAAGTGCTATGAATTTGTCCGACAGGCGCTTCCGGCGCCCGCCGGACCGCTAGCGACCCTGCGGCTCGCGGCGCGAGCGGAGCCGGCCCGTCACGGCGCCGAGCACGCGCGCCACGGCCTCGCGGTTGTCGCGCAGCCGGTCGAACAGCACGGCCACGATGATGAAGGTGCCGACGAACGTGCCCTGCCAGAACGGGTTGATGCCGAGCAGCGTCAGGCTGTTGCGGATCACCTCGATCAGCGCCGCGCCGATCACCGCGCCGAAAGCGGTTCCCGATCCGCCCATGAGGTTGGCGCCGCCAATCACCACCGCCGCGATGACGATGAGCTCCATGCCGGTCCCCATGCCCGTGGAGATCGTCCCGAGCCAGCCGACCTGGAGGATACCGGCGATGCCGGCGCAGAGCGCCGACAGCATGTAGACGCTGACCTTGATGTTGCGCACCGGGACGCCCGTCAGCTCCGCGGCGTGCTCGTTGCCGCCGATTGCGAAGACGTGCCGGCCCCATCGCGTCCAGCGGAACGCGAAGCCGAAGATGAAAGCAAGAACCAGCAGCGCAAGCGCTGGATTGGGAACCGGCAGCCAGCCGTAGAAGGGGATCGGAAACTCCACGAAGCGGCCGCCGAGCGTCACCAGCTTCACGTGGTCGACGCCGAACTGATAGACCATCTGATTGCCCGACAGAACCATCGCCAGGCTGCGGGCGAGCGACATCATGCCGAGCGTCACGACGAAAGGCGGCATGCCGATATAGGCGATGAGCACGCCGTTCACGAAGCCCGTCGCGAGCGCAGCCCCGAGGCCCGCGGGCACGGCGATCCAGATCGGATAATCCGCCGCCATCATCATTCCCGTCACCATGCCGGTGAGCGCCAGCACCGATCCGACGGAAAGGTCGATGCCGCCGGTGGCGATGACCGCGGTCATGCCGAGCGCAATGATGCCGACGAACGCGAAGTTCCGCGCCACGTTGAAGAGGTTCTGCTGGGTGTCGAACGTGGTCGTTGCGATCGACAGGTAGACGAAGGCGCACACCGCGGCGACGAAGACCCAGAAGGTCTGACGCGTCATCATGTGCCCGATGACCCCGTTGGTCTGCCGTTCTATGGTGTCCTCGAGCGAAATCGCCATCGCAAAACCCCTCTTGCGGCGTTCACCTGATCTCAGGCCGCCTCGATTGCCCCGGTGATCAGACCCGTCACTTCCTCCGGAGAGGAGTCCGCCACCGCCTTATCGGCGACTTTCCGTCCGCGCCGCAACACGACGATGCGGTCCGCGACCGCAAACACATCCGGCATGCGGTGACTGATCAGGATGACGCTATGTCCGTGGTCGCGCATGCGGCGGATGAGATTGAGCACCTCGGCGACCTGGCGCACGCTGATCGCGGCCGTGGGCTCGTCCATCAGCACGATCTTGGGGTCGGAAAGCCGCGTGCGGGCGATCGCGACCGCCTGCCGCTGCCCGCCCGACATCTGCTTGACGAGGTCGCGCGGGCGCGTCTCCGACTTCAGCTCGCGGAAGAGCACGGCGGCCCGCTTGTACATCGTGGCATAGTCGAGGATGCGGAGCGGGCCGAAGCCTTTGACCGGCTCGCGGCTGAGGAACACGTTCGCCGCGGCGGTGAGATTATCGCATAGCGCGAGGTCCTGGTAGACGATCTCGATGCCGTGCTGGCGCGCTTCGATCGGCTTGTGGAAGTGCACCTCCTTGCCGTCGATGACGATCGTGCCCTCCGAGGGCCGGAAGTTCCCCGCGATGATCTTGACGAGCGTGGACTTGCCGGCGCCGTTGTCGCCCATGAGCCCGACGACCTGCGCATTTTCCATGCTCAGCGATACGTCCTGAAGCGCCTGGATCGCTCCGAAATTCTTGGAGATCGACGAAAGCTCTAGTACGGCCACAGGCTTGCTTCCTCGCGCTCTGACGGTTCCGCGCCGCTAGCGTCGGCGCTCCTATTCGTAACACAAGCTATCCACGCCCGCCCCGCCAAGGCAAGGACCGTTAGGGGGCCTGCCGCGGCTCAACTAAGGCAAAGGCGGGCCTTTCGAGCATCTAATGTATTGGCATCTCGTCATATTGTCCGAGACCGCAGGGCATGGACGGCGGGCAGGCGATCTGCTTGTCCTGCTCCCTGGTCGTTGACTAATCATACTAATAGGCTTTACCAATCTTCGCGCGGGCCCCCTGCGAGTAGGCGGGGATCGGCGGTCAGAACCGGGCGAGCCAGTGAGGCCTCCCTTGCTTGATCGGCCATCATGGTAGCCCGCGCTGATGAGGGAGGAATGCATGAGGAAAGTAATCGGTCTTGTTGCCGCCATTGCCGTCGCGCTGGGCGCGAGCCAGGCTATGGCGCAGAAGAAGACTCTGGCGGTTGTCGTGAAGGGCCTGGACAACCCCTTCTTCACGGTGCTCGGCAACGGATGCGCCCTGTGGAACGAGGAGAATCCGGACTCCGAGTACGAGTGCCTCTACACCGGCCCTGCGCTGTCCTCCGATGAGGCTGGCGAAGTGCAGCTCGTGCAGGACCTGATCGCGCAAGGGGTCGCGGGTATCGCCATTTCGCCGTCCAACGCGCCGGCCATGGCTTCGATGCTCCGGGCGCAGGCGCCGTCGATGCCGATCATGACGATCGACGCCGACCTGCTGGCGGAGGATCATGATCTTCGCACGACCTATCTCGGCACCGAGAACTACCAGATGGGCGTCAAGATGGCCGAGCACCTGATGGGGCTGAAGCCGGAAGGCGGCTCGGTCTGCCTGCAGCTCGGCAACGTGGCCGCGGCCAACATCAACGAGCGCGCCGCCGGCTTCCGCGACACCATTGCCGGCTCCGAAGGCACCGAGATGCTGTCCGACACCAACGGCTGGACAGAGATCGATGCCTGCCCGCTCTACACCAACGACGATATCGCCACGGCCAACCAGCAGTTCGCCGACGTGACGGGAGCCAATCCCGACCTGGATGCCTTCATCCTGGTGGGTGGCTGGGCGCAGTTCGGCCCGGAAGCGTTTGCGGCGACCTGCGAGCAGCTGAAGCCGCGCCTGGAGAGCAAGGACCTCATCGTGATCGCCGGCGATACGCTGCCACCTCAGATGGATGCCCTCAACAACGGATGCAGCCATGCTCAGATCGGCCAGCGGCCGTTCGAGATGGGCCACCGCGCGCCGGACGTGCTCATCCAGCTGATCAACGGCGAGACCGTCGAGGATCCGCTCTACACGGGCCTCGACGAGTGCACGCAGGAGAACGCCGACAGCTGCCTCGCCGGCTGATTTCCTCCGAAGACAGACAAACCTGGAAGAGGCCCGACGGCCTCTTCCGCCCGCCGCCGCTTTGCTCCGTGCCGGCGGGCACGACGGCTGCGGCCGGACAGTCCCATCGATCGCGGAGAACGCATAGGGCTGCGGCTACAGATTCGGGAACGCGTGCATTGAGAACATGACCGCATCCCCCTAAGAGGAGAGTATCTCCCCGCGAGCGAATGGAGGCTCATCGCTGATGCCAGTGCCGGTCGGGCGCGCTCTGCGCGGCAAGGCGATGGTCGCCGAAGCCCTGACGCTGCGCATTCTGCGCGGCGATTATCCGCCCGGAAAGCCGCTCCCCAACGAAGCCACACTTCTCAACGAATTCGGCGTCAGTCGCACCTGCCTGCGCGAGGCGCTCCAGATGCTGGGCGCCAAGGGGCTGGTGCGTTCCCGGCCCAAGCTCGGAACGTTCGTGCGCGAATCGCACGACTGGAACTTTCTCGACGCCGAGCTTCTTCGCCTGCGGCAGCGCGTCGTAAACAAGCCCGTCTTCCTGCGCGAGCTCTTCGCGGTGCGCCGGATGGTGGAGCCCGACACGGCGGCGCTTGCCGCGGAGAACGCCACCCCCGCCATGATCGAGAAGCTGGAGCGAGCCATCCTGGAGATGGCGAGCGGCAACGGGGCCCGCACCGAGGCGACGATGGAGGCGGACGTCAGCTTCCACCGTGTGCTCCTGGCCGCCAGCGGCAATGCTCTGCTTTCGGGCCTGGGGGCCTGCATCGAGGAGGCCCTGCGCGCCTCGATCGAGATCACGTCGAACCCCGACGTCGAGAGCCAGTTCGCCGTCGACAAGCATGTTGCCGTCTTCGAGGCCGTCCGCAACCGCGATCCCAAGGCGGCGCGCAAATACATGCTGGCGCTGCTCGACATGACCGAGGACACGTTGGATCGCGCGCATTTCGGGGAAGGCATGTCGTAGCCCCGGCCCGAAGCCGGGGCTACGGCCCTGCGCGCCGCTCAACTCTTTGCCACGTCCACCCAAGTCTGCGTGCGGCCGGATTCCAGAATTGCGTCGCACACGCGCGTCGTCTCCAGCGCTTCGCGGAAGGTGGGAGAGGTGGGCTTGCCGTGCTTCAGGTCGGAGAGGAAATCGGCCGCCTGGTGCACGAAGGAGTGCTCGTAGCCGATGATGAGGCCGGGCACCCACCAATGGCCGAGATATGGATGCTCGCCGTCGGTAACGTGGATGTCGGTCCAGCCGCGCAGCTCGCCCGGCACCGAATGGTCGAACCATTTCAGCCGGTTCAGGTCGTGCAGGTCCCAGGCGAAGGAGCCGTGCTCGCCGTTGATCTCCAGCGTGTAGAGCGCCTTGTGGCCGCGCGCGTAGCGGGTCGACTCGAACAGGCCCAGCGAGCCGTTGGCGTAGCGACAGAGCACCGCCGCCGCGTCGTCGATGCCGACCTTCTCGCGCTTGCGTGTCAGCGCGTGCATGCGCTCCTTGACGAAAGTCTCCGTCATGGCGGTGAGGCTCACGATGGAGCCGTTGATCCAGATCGCCGTGTCGATGCAATGGGCGAGCAGG
>CAZMJQ010000216.1:0-4994 GCA_964566475.1 uncultured Propylenella sp.
ACGCATCGCCCGCGACATGCACGACAATATCGGCGTGCAACTGCTCGGCGCGCTGCACAGCAAGGAGGCGAGACGCAAGGACTCCATGATCCGCGAAACGCTCTCCGACCTGCGCGATATCGTCAACAATGCCTCCCGGCCAGGCCTCTCCCTGGACGAGACGCTGGCTGACCTGCGTGTCGAGATCGCCGAGCATCTCGCGTCGGCAGACATCGGGCTCGATTGGAATGTGGACGCAGACAAGGAACAGGCCGGCATGCTTGCCCCGCACGCCGCCCACGCGCTGCGCTCGGTCATCCGCGAGGCGACCGGAAACGCCATCAAGCACGCCGGTGCGTCGAAACTGGCCATTACGATCCGCCATCGCGGCGGCACAATGGCGGTATCGATCGAGGATGACGGCAACGGATTCGACGCAAGCGCAACAGCCCCCGGCAATGGGCTGGCAAACATGCGCGCCCGCATGGCCGGCCTGCGCGGGACGTTCGAGATTTCCGGCGACGATGCGGGAACCCGCATCGAGGCGGAGTTTCCCCCCGCCGATGCAGGAGCCCTGTCATGAACCGCGTGCTGATCGTCGAGGATGTCACCGAGACGCGCCGCTGGCTCGTCGAGATCGTGCGCGAGGCCTTTGCGGATTGCCGCATTGTGGAGGCGGCGAACATGCGTGCAGGCATCGCCGCGGCAGCGGGGGCCGATTACGATCTCGCCCTGATCGACCTTGGCCTGCCGGACGGTTCGGGCCTCGAGGTCCTGCGCAACCTGCGCCTCGTGCGGCCGGAAACGATCTGCGTCGTCACCACCGTCATTGGCGACGACGCCCATATCGTCGCCGCGCTGGCGGCTGGCGCCCAGGGCTATCTCCTCAAGGAGCAACCGCCCGAAATCCTTTCCCGCCAGCTCAAGCAGGCGGCGCAGGGCATCCCCGCATTGTCGCCCTCGATCGCGCGGCGGATCATGGAGCATTTCCGCTTCACCGGCCCCGCCGCCCCCGAGGACGACCTGACCGCGCGCGAGCGGGAGGTTCTGGCCCTGATCGGCCGGGGTATGCGCAATGTCGAGGTCGCCCAGGCGCTCGATCTCGCCGACAGCACGGTGGCGAGCTACATCAAGGCGATCTATCGCAAGCTCGGCATATCCTCACGCGCCGAAGCGGCCTGGCACGCCACAAGGATGGGACTTGCCGCGCCGAGATCTGAGACATAGTCGAGCAATGCAGCCGGAGGCGCGCGCATCCCGATCCAAGGTTCACCAGGAAGGCCATGATCCGGGTCACCGACAACATCTCCATCGCAGAGAGCGAGGTATCCGAGAGCTTCGTGCGCGCCTCGGGGCCGGGCGGCCAGAACGTCAACAAGGTGGCAACCGCCGTCGAGCTCCGCTTCGACGCGCGGCGCTCGCCCTCCCTGCCGGAGCCCGTCCGCATGCGGCTTGAGGCGCTCGCCGGCTCGCGGCTGACCAAGGAGGGCGTCATCGTGATCTTCGCGGACCGATTCCGCACGCAGGAGCGCAACCGCGCCGACGCGCTCGAACGTCTCGTCGGGCTGATCCGCCGCGCCGCGCATGCTCCCAAGACGCGGCGCCCGACGAAGCCGACGGCCGCCTCGCGGGAGCGCCGGCTGAAGGACAAGAGCGAGCGCGGCGACGTGAAAAGGATGAGGCAGGGCCCAGGTCCCGAGGATTGACCCAAGTCCCGCGGGAATCCGCGTTTAAGCGATCCTAAAGCAACGCCGTGCATAAATGCGCGGCAGGCACAAAGAAGCCGTCCATAAAACGGGGCGACAGGGACGAGATGACAGGGCTGGCGGGACAGGCTGGCATCCTCAGCGCATGCTTCGCCGCGGCAGGCGTGCTCGTTCTGCTCGTCCTCCTCGCACTGCCGCCGGTGCGCCAGCGCGTCTTCGGCGGCCGGGCCAATTCCTTCTCGAAGCTGCCGGCCACGCGCCGCGAGCTGCTGCGACTGCCGGACACGCCCGGCGAGTCGAAGGCCCCGGCGAGTACGGCGAGCGGCAACAACCATCCCGGGCGCTCTGCCTCCCCTCCCCCCGGGGCCGGGGGGAAGACCACGCTCGACGCCGGCGCCACCGGAGGGCTTCTGGCGATCGCCGGCCTCTGCGGCAGGAGCGATCTCGATGTGGACAAGACGCTCGCGCAGCTCGCCGAGGCGTTGCCTCAGGCGCTCCCCTCCTCCGCGCGCTGGTCGTGCCGCATCGAGCTCGTGGAGTCCATCTACTGGTCGCCGGGCTACGTGAGCCCCGCCGTCGAGTTCGAAGCGCCGCTTCAGGTCGCCGGCCGACCGGTCGGAGCGATCAAGGTCGGTGCGACCGGCAGGTCCGGAGCGCACGAGCTCGACGAGACCGCCAGGGCGATCCTCGACGCATCAGCCGCCCTGGCGAGCCGGATGCTGGAGCAGCGCGCCGACCGCTTCCAGGTCAGAAAGCTTCACGGCGAGCTCCGCGAGCTTCAGATCACCATCAGGCAGACCGCGCAGCTGGCGAAGATCGGGGGATGGGAGCTCGACGCGAAGACCGGCCTGTTCAGCTGGTCCGACGAGGTGAAGCGCATCCTCGGGATCGATTCCGACCGGGCGGGGCGCGAGCGCGAAAGGCTCATCGCCAAGGAGCTTCACGGCGTCGCGCGGAAGATGCTCGGTTCCCGCAGGGCGCTCGATCACGAGTTCTCGTTCGACATGCCGAACGGCGACGTGCGGCGCCTTCATGCGATCGGCGAGGTGGAGAAGGCAGGCGGCATACCGGCGCGCATCGTCGGAATCATCCGGGACGTGACGGAGGACAAGGAGGCGGTTCGCCAACTTACCCACATCGCCAACCACGATGCGCTGACCCGTCTCCCCAACCGCCGCCACTTCCAGGAGCGGTTCGAGAACACGCTCGTCGAGCGGGGCGCGAAGGGCTCGCTCCTCATCATCGACATCGACCGCTTCAAGGACCTCAACGACACGGGCGGCCACGACATCGGGGACATGCTGCTCAGGGATTTCGGGCGGCGGCTGCAGGAATCGGCCGGCGGGGCCTTCGTGGCGCGGCTCGGCGGCGACGAGTTCGCCGTGCTCCTGCCGATCGCCGAGCGGCTGGAGGCGGAGCACCTGGCGCGCACCCTGATCGCGGAGCTCTGCGGTCCGCTTGTGGTTTTCGGCCGGTCGGCCACCGTCCAGGTCTCCGCCGGCCTCGCCGTCTTCCCCGCCGACGGCCGCAGCGCGACGGACCTCATGAAGAGCGCCGACCTCGCGCTCTACGAAGCGAAGGCGCGCGGGCGCAACATGCTGGTGAGCTATCGGCCCGAGCTTCGCCAGGCGAGCGAGGAGCGCGTGCGGATCTGCGCCGAGGTGAGAGACGCGCTACCCGAAAAGCGGTTCATGCCCTTCTATCAGCCCAAGATCTGCCTCCGCACCGGCGCGATCGCCGGGTTCGAGGCATTGGCGCGCTGGGACCATCCCGACGGCATCCGCTCGCCCGGCGCGTTCGCCCCGGCGCTTGACGATCCGGAGCTGTCGCGGGCGCTGACGGCGGCCATGCTGGACTGCATTCTCGCCGACATGGCGCGCTGGCGGGCGCGGGAGCTTCCCTTCGGGCGCATCGCCTTCAACGCCTCCTCGTCGGAGTTCGTCGGATTCGACCTGGCGGCCCACCTGAAATGGCGGCTCCGCTCGATCGGGATCGCTCCCGCCAGCCTCGGCGTGGAGGTGACCGAGGCGGTCTTTCTCGACGGCGCGGCGGAGTCGATCGCCGCCACGCTGAGCGAGCTCAGGCGCGCGGGCATCGAGATCGCGCTGGACGATTTCGGCACCGGCTTCGCCTCGCTGACCCACCTTCGCGACTTTCCCGTCGACGTGATCAAGATCGACCAGTCGTTCGTGCGCCGCCTCGACAGCGACGCCGGGAGCCGGGCCATCACGGACGCGGTGCTGAGCCTGGGACGCAACCTGGGCAAGACCGTCGTTGCCGAAGGCGTGGAATCGGCCGAGCAGGCGCAACTCCTCAAGGCGGCGCGCTGCGACCAGGTCCAGGGCTATTACTTCGGCCGCCCCATGCCGGCGGATCACGTGCCGAAATTCATCTCCACCTGGCAGGGCACGGAGCAGCTGCGCGCGCTGGAGCGTATCGCAGCCTGACGGCGGTTCCTGGCGTCCGCGGCATCGCTCCTCAGCTCGTCGCCGGTCTGTCGGCCCGCATCTCGTCCACGCTGAACGAGCCCGGCCCGGCAAAGAACAGGTAGAGGAAGACGAAACAGTAGAGCACGGCCAGCTCGCCCTGATTGACGAGCGGAAAGAAGCCCTGCGGAGCATGCGCCATAAAATAGGCGACCGCCATGAAGCCGCACAGGATGAAGGCGGTCGGACGCGTGAACAGGCCCACCAGGATCATGAGCCCGCCGACCAGTTCCAGCAGGCCCGCCAACCACATAAGCGCATTCAGGTCCATCGGAAACTCGGCGGGAAACCCGAAGAACTTCTGCGTCCCGTGCTGGATGAAGAGGAGCGCCGTCATGACCCTGAGCGCGGCGAGGGCATGCGGGCGGAAGGGCAAAAGTCGGTTCTCGTCAAGCATCGCGACTCACCAGTCGTCCTTGTATTCTGTAGATTCTAGCCGACAAGATGCGGGGGGAAAACAAGGACGCCCTAAGCCTACGCTTTTGTGAACGCGCGGATCTTGAACTGCGATCCGCCGCCCGCGATGCGCCGATGGAGGCCGGTCGGAACCCCCTGGGACTTCGTGCCGTTGACGTTTTGCGGTAGAAGAAGCCGCGAAATCGCCTGCGAAGGTTTTGTGTCCATGGCCGAAGATATCCGAACCCAGCTGAAGCGCCCCCTGCCGATGACCCTTGCGATCCTTGCGGCCGTCGGCTGGTTCCTTTTCCTTGCGGCCGTGACGTCCCGCTCGCTCCTGTCGAGCGACCTGACCGGCCAGATCGAGCAGTTGGAGGGATCGCGTGCCGCGCTTGAGACGGAGCTCTCCGAGATGCGGGAAGCGTCG
>CAZMJQ010000217.1:0-4303 GCA_964566475.1 uncultured Propylenella sp.
AATGGCGGGTCGAAGCTCTGCCAGACGGTCGCGTCCGTGTAGGCGTGGGTCAGCTTGTCGGCGTCGAGGCCGGGGATGCGCCTCAGATAGGGGAGCGGCGGCATGTTCATGATGGACATGCACGGCTTCCTCGACTTCGCCACCTTGTCGAGCAGCTGCCGCACGCCGTCGGCGCGGTACTGCGGCTCCTGCATCGCGAGGCAGATGAGGTCGTAGTCCTCCGGCTTCACGTCCCCCGCGCCTGCCGCGGAGACCGAGCCGGGCAGGTTCTTCGAGTGCAGTTCCACCAGCCCCTCACGCCCCTTGATCGGCAGGCGCACGCGGATGCCGTCGGAGTTGATCGCCTCCGCCTCGGCGGGCAGACAGACGAGCTTCACGTTGTTCCCGCCGAACAGAAGCTTCGACGCCAGCAACGAGCCGTAGGACGCCCCCATGATCAGGATGTTTTTCGGCACGATGTCTCCTCCCGATTGTCTCACTCCAGCCTCGCTGCGCGACGACCGGCCTCGTTCGATTCTGCACCTTAACGCGTCGGGGCGGGGTTGCCCAAGGGGGTCTCCGGGCGCTCGGCCCTGGCGCTTTCCCCGACCAGGAACCACGTCTCCTCCCGCCCCACGCCCTTGATCTCGATCGACCCGCGCCGCTCGAAGGCGAAGGCATCGCCGAGCGCATCGCGGAAGGCGGCGGAGACCTGGATTCTGCCGGGCTCGCCCGTGCCTTCCAGCCGCGCGGCGAGGTTCACCGCGTCGCCCCAGATGTCGTAGGTGAAGCGCTCCGCGCCGATCACGCCCGCCATGACGGGGCCGAGCGCCGCGCCGATCCTGAGATTGAGGTCGGCCCCGAACTCCGCGCCTGTCTCATCCGCTATCGCCTGCATCCGGAGCGCCAGGCGCGCCAGCCGGGCGGCCTTTTCGCGCGCGGCCCCCTCGCCCCCCAGGGCAGCGGCCATGTACGCGTCGCCGATCGTCTTGATCTTCTCCACGCCGTGCTCGGCTGCCAGGCGGTCGAGCCGGTGCACCATGCGGTTCAGCATCTCCACGGTCTGCCGCGCGCCGAGCGAGCGGGCAATGCCGACGAACCCGACGAGATCCGAGAAGAGCACCGCCGCCTCCACGAAGCTGTCGGAGATCGGCTCGTCCGGACGGGCCTTCAGCCGCTCCGCCACCGACACTGGCAGGATGCGGTGGAGCAGCGTTTCGGTCTCCGCCTCCGCCCGCTCCGCCGTCCAGAAGGCGTAGTAGACCGCGATGGCGACGATGATGGAGATCGTCACCAGGGTCGTGATGTAAAGCCGCACGAGGAACGCGTCCGCGATTTCGCCGTCCGCCATGCCCTGCCGGAACAGAAGCCAAGCCGCGATGTGCAGTGCAATGCCGAAAACGATGATGCCGATGATGTATCTCAGCCGTCGGAGCTCGAGGATGAGGAACGCCAGCGCGGGGGCGGCGATGAAGTTCATCTGAATGCCCGACTCGCGCCCCACCAGCGCCACCACGGCGAAGAGGCCGCTCATCAGGACGAAGGCCATGAACAGCGCCGCCGCGATCTCGTGAAGCCGGTGAAGGGCCGGGACGGCGAGCGCCGAGACCATCATCGCCAGATTGGCGAGCACAGGGCCGCGATAGAGCGCGGCGTCCTCGAGCCAGAAGGTAAGCGCAAAAAGCAGCGAGGAGACGGAGATCGCGTAGCAGGCGACGTTGATATTCCTCAGCCGGCGGCGCGTCCGGGGCGGATAGCCGGCCGTGCCGAGCTCGGCGAGCGCCACCAGGCGCTGCGCCCATGCCTTCCAACGCGCCGTCTCTGGAGGCTTCGGTGATCTCGGGCTCATCCCGGAACGGCTCCCCGCCTCAATGCAGGCTATCGCTAAGCCCTGGGACCGGCGGCAGGCAAGCCGGGCAAGGCGCCGTGCCCTGGGCCGGCCTGCCCCGACGGCCGCTCGTTCCTTGACCCGCCGGGCCCTTGCGGCATAACTGCCGCGCGAAACGAGCGACCGGACGGACGATGATCCTCGTCATCGACAACTACGATTCCTTCACCTGGAACCTCGTCCACTATCTGGGCGAGCTCGGGGCGGAGCCGCATGTCGTGCGGAACGACAAGATCGCGCCGGAGGAAGCGCTGGCGCGAGAGCCCGAGGCGATCGTCCTGTCGCCCGGCCCCTGCACGCCGAACGAAGCCGGCATCTGTCTCGACCTCGTGCGTCTGGCGAACGGCACAATCCCATTGCTCGGCGTCTGCCTCGGCCACCAATCGATCGGCCAGGCCTACGGCGGCACGGTCGTCCGCGCGCCGACCCTGATGCACGGAAAGCTGTCCACGATCCGCCACGAGGGCGACGGCGTGCTCCACGGGATCGACGGCCCGTTCCAGGCGACGCGCTACCATTCGCTCACGATCGCGCCGGAATCGATGCCCGACAGCCTCGTGGCGAACGCCCGCACCGATGACGGCGTCATCATGGGGCTCCGCCACAGGACGGACCCGGTGCACGGGGTGCAGTTCCACCCCGAGAGCATCGCCTCCGAGCACGGCCACCTCATCCTGCGCAACTTCCTTGACATCGCCCGCGCCTTCAACGGGCGCGCCGGCCGCCGGGCCGCGTGAGGGGAGCCGATGGCCGACATGAAGAGCTTCCTGGCGAAAGCCGCTTCAGGCGAAAGGTTGACGCGCGACGAGGCGGAAGCGGCGTTCAACGTCATCATGTCGGGCGAAGCGACGCCGACGCAGATCGGCGGCTTCCTGATGGCGCTCAGGGTGCGCGGCGAGTCGGTCGACGAGATCGCCGGCGCGGTCTGCGCCATGCGCGGCAAGATGACGAAGGTCGACGCGCCGGCGGATGCCATCGATATCGTCGGCACCGGCGGCGACGCATCGGGCACGTTCAACATCTCCACGTGCTCCGCCTTCGTGGTGGCGGGCGCCGGTGTTCCGGTCGCCAAGCACGGCAATCGCGCGCTGTCGTCGAAGTCCGGTGCGGCGGACACGCTCGCCGCGCTCGGCGTCAACATCGAGCTGTCGCCCGAGCTGATATCGAAGTGCATCCGCGAGGCCGGGATCGGCTTCATGTTCGCCCCGGCCCACCATTCCGCCATGCGCCATGTCGGCCCGTCGCGCGTGGAGCTCGGCACGCGCACCGTCTTCAACCTGCTCGGCCCGCTGTGCAACCCGGCGAGCGTGAAGCGCTACATGCTCGGCGTCTTCGCATCCGAATGGGTGCAACCGATCGCGGAAGTGCTGGGATCGCTAGGCGCCGAGCGGGCCTGGGTCGTCCACGGCACTTTCGGCGACCGCGGCGGCATCGACGAAATATCGCTGACCGGCATTACCTACGTCGCCGAGCTCAAGAACGGCCACGTCCGCGCATTCCAGATCGATCCGCCCGAGTTCGACGTAGACCCCGTGGAGCCGGAGGCGCTGCTTGGAGGCACGCCGCAGGAGAACGCCGCGGCGCTCCGGGCCGTGCTCGAAGGCGAGCTCGGCGCCTTCCGCGACGTCGCCATCATGAACGCCGGGGCCGCGCTCATGGTCGCCGGCAAGGCCGAGCTGACGGAGGACGCGGCGAAGCTCGCCCGCGAGTCGATCGATTCCGGGCGCGCGCTCGCGGCGCTCGATCGCCTGGTCGCAGTTTCCAACGGTTGAGGCGATGGCCGACATCCTCGCACGCATCGAAGCCTACAAGCGCGACGAGATCGCCGCCGCCAAGGAAGCCCTGCCGCTGGCGGAGCTGAAGCCCCGCCTCGCCGACGTGGAAGCGCCGCGCGGCTTCGGCGAGGCGCTGCGCCGCCACATCGCGGCGAACGGCGTGGGGCTGATCGCCGAAATCAAGAAGGCGAGCCCGTCCAAGGGGCTGATCCGCGAGGATTTCGACCCCCCGGCGCTCGCCGCCGCCTACGAGGCGGGCGGCGCCGCCTGCCTTTCCGTGCTGACGGACGCGCCCTCGTTCCAGGGCGCGCGGGAGTTCCTCACCGCGGCGCGCGACGCGACCGCGCTGCCGGTCCTGCGCAAGGATTTCATGTACGATCCCTACCAGGTGTTCCAGGCGCGCGGCGGGGGCGCCGACTGCATCCTCCTGATCATGGCCGCGATCTCCGACGACGAAGCAAGGGCCCAGGAGGAGGTGGCGTTCGCGCTCGGCATGGACGTGCTCGTGGAGGTCCACAATGAGGCGGAGCTGGAGCGTGCGCTGGCGCTCGCCTCCCCGCTCATCGGCATCAACAACCGCGACCTCAAGACGTTCGAGACGACGCTCGCCACCTCCGCCCGGCTCGCGCCGCTGGTTCCCCCGGAGCGGCTGCTGGTGGGC
>CAZMJQ010000218.1:0-11350 GCA_964566475.1 uncultured Propylenella sp.
GCCTACGTGCCGATCATGAAGTTCGCGACCTTGTATGTCGCGGCGCATCATGGGCTGTTCGAGAAATACGGCCTCAACGTCGACATCGAGCGGGTCGCGTCGGGCACCGAGGCCATCGCGTTCCTCACGCAGGGAAGCGTCGACGTCGGCGGCATCGCCATCGTCACGTCGCTCTGGAGCGGCTGGAGCCGGGACCTCGACATGCGCGTCATCGCGCCCGGCGCACTGGAGCCTATGGAGGACAGCCCGACCAAGGTCCTGGTCCGCAAGGAGCTTTCCGACAACGGCGAGGTGACGGAGATCGCCGATCTTGAAGGCAGGCGCGTCGCCATCGCAGGAGGCCCCGGCAGCGGCGGCGAATATCTGATCTCCAAGGCGCTGGAACGGGGCGGTCTCACGATCCGCGACGTCGAGGTGATGAACGTCGGCAACCCCGACATGCCGCTCGCCTTCGAGAACGGATCGGTCGACGCCGCGCTCGCCGGATCGCCCTACGCCGATCAGATCGTCGGCGCCGGCGACGCGGAGGTGCTGGCCACCGACCTCACGCCCGGGCTCATGACGGTCGCCTTCGTCGGATCCGGCAAGTTCGTGAACGAGCGGCCGGAGGCGGCGGAGCGCTTCGTGCTGGCGCTCACCGAAGCGGCGCGGATGATGCAGGGCGACGACTATCTCTCGGACCAGAACATCGAGGCGTACCTGACCTACACGAACTCCACCGAGGAGGCGATCCGGACCGGCAATCCGGTCATCTACGACCCGAACATGGTGATCCCGGTCGAAGGCCTGGCGGACCAGGAGCGCGTGCACCGGGAGAACGGCCGCACGGAGTACACCGATCCGCTGGACCTCTCCAACGTGCTCGACGAGCGCTTCACCATGAAGGCCATCGAAGTGCTCGGTGAGCAATAGGACGGCGTGGTTCCGGCGGCGGCAGGCCTTGCCGCCGTCGGGCGCCGGATTGCCCGATCTTCGCGGTCCGGCGCCATGAGACGATCGGCTTGACGATGCCGACAGAGCCATCACCGCGCACTTTCTCGGGCGCGCGTCCTGCGAAGATCATCACGCGCCACGTCGACAAGGTGTATCCCTCCCTGCGCGGGCCGGTGACGGCGCTCGAGGACTTTTCCCTCGAGGTCGCCGAGGGGGAATTCGTCTGCGTCGTCGGCCCTTCAGGATGCGGCAAGTCCACATATCTGCGCATCCTTGCGGGCCTAGACAACCACACCGGCGGCACGGTGGAGATAAAGCCCGGCGCCGACCCCACGAAGCCGCTGAACAGCGTCGTCTTCCAGGAGTACGCGGTCTTTCCCTGGAAGACCGTCATCGAGAACGTCGCGTTCGGGCTCCAGATGCGCGGCATTGCGAAAGCCGAGCGCCTGGCGGTTGCCGAGGGCTGGCTCGAGCGCGTGGGGCTGCGCAAGTTCGCCAGCTATTACCCGCATCAGATTTCCGGCGGCATGAAGCAGCGCGTCAGCATCGTCCGCGCGCTCGCCAACGATCCGGAAGTCCTGCTGATGGACGAGCCGCTCGGCGCGCTCGATGCGCAGACGCGCATGGTGCTGCAGGATGAGCTCCTGCGCATCTGGGAGGGCACCGGCAAGACGGTGGTCTACATCACCCACAGCCTCGACGAAGCTATCCTCCTCGGAGACCGTGTGGTGCTGATGACCGCTCATCCCGGGCGGCACCTCGCCACCTTCGAGATCGACCTCCCCCGCCCGCGGACTGTCGAGACGATGAATATGCCGCGCTTCGTCGAGCTGCGCGGCGCAATCTGGGAGCAGCTCGCCTCGGAGGTGACGCGGGCGCTGGAGATGCAGGAATGACGGAAACCGCCCTGTCGAACGCGCCCGCCGCGTCCGTCCGCCGTGCTGATCGCTCCGCCGCGCTTTGGCTCGGAGCCGCGCTTCTCGCCTGGAACGCGATCTTCTTCACCACCGGGCTCTGGCAGGGCTGGTGGTGGGCCGGGCTGCTCGGGAGCTTCGTCCTCATCGTGCTCATAGCGGAGCGCGTCGGCCGGCGCGTGCCGCCGCGGCAGCGGGCGGTCTACGAGCGCACCCTCGCCTTCGGCTTCCCGCTGGTCGCGGTCGTCGCCTGGGAGCTCCTCGTCAACGCCGGCATCCTCAGCCCCACCTGGTTCCCGCCGCCGACGCGCATAGCCGCGGCGCTGTGGGACCTCACCGTGGGCTACGACCGGTTCTCCGGAACGAGCCTCATCGGGCGCCCGTGGATCCTCCCGCAGGTCTGGCCGGAGGAAGGAGTCGCCGGTCTGTGGCGGCTCTTGGCGGAGGGCCACGTCTGGGCGACGCTGTCGCGCGTGGTCATCGGCTTCGTCATCGGCTCGATCCCCGGCGTGCTGCTCGGCGTCGTCATGGGGATCAACCAGACGGTCCGGCTCATGCTGGATACGACCCTCTCGGCGGTCTACGTGCTGCCGAAGATCGCGATCTTCCCCATCGTGATGCTGATGTTCGCCGACCCGTTCGGCGAAGGCCCGAAGATCACCGTCGTGGCGCTCTCGGTCTTCTTCCTTGTCACCATCAACACGATGGCCGGCGTCCGCGACATCGACCCGGTCTACATTATGGCGGGCCGGAACTACGGCGCGCGCGGCTTTGCGCTCTTCCGGCACGTCATCATTCCCGCGGCGCTGCCGATCATCTTCGCCGGCCTGCGTCTCGCCCTCGGCACCGCGCTCATCGTGATCATCGCGGTGGAGTTCCTGCGCGCCAAGCAGGGCGTCGGCTTCATGACCTATTACTACTGGGAGGTCCTGGTGCCGGAGAAGATGTACGCGGGCCTCGTCGTGGTCATGCTGCTCGGCGTGCTCCTGACCTATACGCTGCAATGGGTCGAGCGGAAGGTGATGCCCTGGCAGCGGGGATAGTCGCCGCCGCTCTACGGCACCAGAAGTATCTTCGACTCGGCTCGGCGATGCGCCATTGCGAAGGCGTCCAGCCCTTCGGCCAACGGCATGCGGCGCGTGATCATCGGAGCGAAAGCGTCCGGTTGTCCGGAAAGCATTTCCAGCACGAGCGTCCAGGCCGACAGCGGCGCCCGGTACGAACCGCGAATGTCGATCTCCTGGCGCACGACGGCTGCCATATCCAGCGGCACCGGCTGGTCGTGGATGCCGGCAACGACGAGCACCCCGCCGGGGCGAAGGCGCTGAAGCGCGAATCTGACGGCCGCGGGGGAGCCCGCCGCCTCAAAGACAACGTCGAAGCCCGCGCCGGCCAGATCGGACACGCTCCGCTCGTCAGACGGGTCAGCAAGGTCGAACGCGTCATGGAAGCCGAGGGTGTTCGCGATCCTGAGCCGCGGGCCGTCATCGTGCCCGGCGACGGCGATGAGAGGCGCGCCGGCTTCCCGCGCCATCAGCGCGATGCCCTGGCCGATCATGCCGGGGCCGAGAACGAGGAGGCGCGTCTCGGCGTCCACGCAGCCGCGCCGCACCGCCTGCCACGCCACCCTCAGAGGCTCCGCAAGCGCCGCGATGCCGGGGTCGAGACCATCCGGCACGGGGATGCAGTTGCGCGCGGGCGCCGCGACGAAACGGGCGAATGCGCCGTTTCGGGTCATGCCAATGCCGCTGCGCGTCGTGCACCGTTCGAAGTCGCCGGCCCGGCAGTGCAGGCACGCGCCGCAGCTCACTGAGGGCATGACGATTACCCGGCTCCCGACGCAAGGCGAGTTACTTCCCATATCCGGACCGTGAGCAGCCACCCTACCCGCAAACTCGTGGCCGAGCGTGACGGGCAACGACGGGCCGATGAAATGATAGCTCGCCCACCAGTCGTCGACGTGAAGGTCGCTGCCGCAGATGCCCACGGCCTCCACCTCGATCAGCACCTCCCCTGCCCTCGGCTCCGGCTCGGCGACCTCTTCGAGGCTGAGACCTCGCGCCGGTGTTGTCTTCCTCAGCGCCAGCATCAGGCCGATCCGGAAGCCACGGGGAGCATGGCGAGCCGCTCCTCTGCGGAAAGGGCGAAGGCCAGGGTGTAGACGGTGAAGTCGAGCGGCGCGTTGCTCAACCCGCTTTCCTGAGGCTTCTCGGACAGCGCACCGAGCGCCGGGCGGAAGGTGCGCTCCTCGTAACCCTCCACCAGCAGCACGGCGTCAGTGTTTTTCGCAATGTCCGGCTCGTCCCCAGCGAAGGACACCTGCGCGACCGAGGGGTCGACGCGCCCGAGCGACATTGCGCTGAAGGGCCGGACCGCCGCGGCCTCCGTCACGATCCGGGCGGCGTCGGCCTCATCCGATGTGAGGCTGAAGAGGCAAGCTGCAAGGAGCCCGCCGGTCCCGCCCCCAGCTCTTACGACCGTGCGGCAACCGCGCCGCGCGAAGTTTCGCATGCCGGGGCGCATTGCCACGGACCATGGGGTCGGATCCTGAAGGAGCTGCCGGTAGGGCGGCGACCCTAGCGCCTCGAGGTCGTCAAGCCCATAGATCGTGAAATAGGACGGCAGCGGCCCATCGCCGCCGACGTAGCGGCGCACGCAGCGGAAGCCGGGAATGCCCAGGCGCTCGCCCACATGCTCACGCGTATGCCAGAAGTCGTAGTCCCGGTCGGCGTGATCGTTCCACAGCGCGAGGAATCCGTCTCCGGCGATCGCCATGGGCGCTCCTGTCTCGGCCGCGCCTGCATTAAGGGGAACAGCGGTGGTTCACAATGGCCGGAGATCTCGCTTCTCGACGCCGGCTCTGCACGAGGCCGCGGGCGGCACCTTCTCGCTCAGCCACGGCAGGAAGCCGGAAAGAAACGTCGTGGTCGCCGGCATGAAGTGGCTGCCGTGGTGGTAGCAGGAGTCGAGGGTCGTGGCGATCAGCCGGCCGGGCGCGTGGGTCACGGAATCCTCGAGCAGGATGCACTCCCCCTCGCGCGTCTCGATGAGTGAAAGCTGGTTCTCGCTCGTCGTGAAGTACCCGTGCAGGTGCCACGTGGCAGCCTCGCGATCGATGTGGCGGAACAGGGGATGCTCGGGCTCGGCGATTTGGATTCCCAGATCGGCGCCCGGCTCCAGCCACCACCAGAAATTCGTCTCTGTCGGCGTAAGGCGGATGTTCGGCAGCCACCTGTCCTGGTGCGTCTCGCCCATTGCCACGAGCGTCCCGCCACCCTTCCAGAAATCGAGGAGTTGCCCGGCGAGCGGCGCGATGAGATGGGCGTTCAGCCGGCACGGCACGAGCACGACGTCGAAGACGTCGAGCTCCGTGAACGGCACGTCGCGCACGTAGATCACGCGGTCGAAGTAGCGCGCGAAGGGCGGCTCCTTCAGCGTCCGGTGGTGAAAGTAGGTTCCCCCGTCAATGGCGGCGAGGCGCGGCATGATCGGTCTCCACGAACCAGTCGAAGAATTGCTGCAGGGCGCTCAGCCGCTCCGAGCCGGCCCGGCTGAGGAAGCTGACGAGGTCATTGCCGGTGTGCACGAACAGCCGGCCGCCTGTCGGACGCGCGAGCAGCCAGTCGATGGCGGAACGCTCCGGCCCGGCGGAGCTCAGCACGACCGCCCCGGCCGGCGGCGGGTTCGTGCCGCGGTCAACTTACCGGAAGTCGCACCCCGGATCGTGAGATGCCTGCCCTCGCCAAGCGCGGCTTACGCGACCCGATGAACGAGAGTCCGGCCCGCGGAGAGCCGTTCGGCGTTCTCGCGCGCCACGTCCAGGCTTCGCCGCAGCGTCTCTCGCGTCAGCCAGGCGACGTGCGGGGAAAGCACGACGTTGGTGAGCCGCGTTAGCGGATCGTCGCTTTCGAGCGGCTCGAGTTGAAAGACATCGAGCCCGGCTGCCGCGAGGTGGCCTGACGACAGGGCATCGCCAAGCGCGGCCTGGTCGATAAGCGCGCCGCGGGCGGTATTGATGAGGATCGCGCCGGGGCGCATCAGCTTCAGGCGCCGCGCGTCGATCAGCCCGGCCGTGTCGGGCGTTGCCGGAAGATGGAGCGAGACGACGTCGCTCTCCGCCAGCAGCTCGTCGAGGGGCAGCACCGGTATACCGTCTTCGTTGCCACCCCGGGCGTGGACAATGATGCGCGCGCCGAGTGCCGCTAGCGCCGGCGCAAGCCTTCGCGGAACGGCGCCATAGCCGACCAGCCCGACCGTGCGGCCGGCCAGTTCCCCGAGCCTGTCCCTGATGCCGGCGGGGACCAGCCATGTTCCCGCGCGCGTGAGAGCGTGGAGCTCCACCGCCCGGCGCAGCGTCATGAGCATCAGAAGCAGCGTCATCTCCGCGACCGCCTGCGTGTTCGTTCCCGGCATGTTGCAGACCGCGATCCCGCGCTTCACGGCGGCGGCGATGTCGATCGCGTCCGTGCCAACGCCGATCTTCTGGATGAGCATGAGCCGCGGCGCCGCCTCGATCATCGCGGCCGTAACCGGCTGCAGGACGTGCAGAAGAACCTCGGCGTCCGCAAGCTCGCGCAGGAGCGCCTCCCGGTCGTCCTCGGAGACCACCGCGACATCGAGCGGACCGGACATTGCCGCAAGGTCGGCGCGGAGTCCTTCCGTGGCGCCGTAATGAAGCACCGCCTTCACGTCTTCCCGCCGGTGCCGCCGATGGCTGCACGCCCGGCGAAGACGGCGCGCTCGCCTAAGCTTTCCTCGACGCGGATCGCCTCGTTCCACTTCGCCATCCGCTCGGAGCGGGCGAACGAGCCGACCTTGAGCTGATCCGCCCCCCAGCCGACGGCGAGGTGCACGATGGTCGTATCCTCCGTCTCGCCGGAGCGCGCGGACACGACGCTGTGCCAGCCCGCCTCGCGCGCCGCATCAAGAGCGGCTCGGGTTTCGGTCAGGGTGCCGGCCTGGTTGGGCTTCAGGAGCACGGCATTGCAGGCGCCGCGCGCCGCCGCACTTCGCACGCGCTTGGCCGAGGTGACGAGGTAGTCGTCGCCGACGACCTGGACGTCCCTGCCGACTTCCGCGGTGAAGGCGCGCATGCCCTCGTCATCGTCCTCGGCGACGGGGTCCTCAATGGAGATCACCGGGAAGCGGCGGCACCAGTCGGCCATCCGCTCGACCATTCCGGCGCTCTCGAGATCGACCGCATCGGCAGCGAAGCGATACCTGCCGCCGGCGCGCAGCTGCGTCGCGGCGATATCGAGCGCCAGTGCGAGGTCTTCGCCCGGCGCGTAGCCCGCGCGCTCAATGGACCTAACCGCCTCCTCCAGCGCCTCCTCGTTCGAGACGAACTCCGGCCAGTAGCCGCCCTCGTCGGCGACGCCGCGCAGGAGCCCGCGCTCCTCCATGATGAGCCCGGCGGCGCGGTAGACCTCCGCCACCATCACGGTCGCCTCGTCGAACGATTGCGCCCCGACCGGCACCACCATCACGTCCTGCATGTCGATGCGCCGGCTGGCATGCGCCCCGCCACCGAAGACCTGGATCATCGGCATGGGAAGCCGCGGCTCGTTCTCGCCTGCAAGATGGCGCCAGAGCGGGACGCCGGCGGACGCGGCCGCGGCGTGCGCCACCGCCATGGAGACCGCGGTCGTGGCGTTGCCGCCGAGGCGCTCCTTGTTGGGCGTCCCGTCGAGCGCGATGAGCCGGCCGTCGATCCCGGCCTGATCGTCTGCCGCAAGGCCGGCGAGCCCAGGCGCGATCTCCTCGGCGATGGCGGCAATCGCACGCCCGACGCCAAGTCCGCCGAGGGCTGGACCGCCATCGCGGAGGTCGATGGCCTCGTGGCGCCCGCGTGAGGCGCCCGCCGGCGCGATGGCGCGGCCGGCCGAGCCGTCGGCAAGCCGCACCTCTGCCTCCACGGTGGGCCGGCCGCGGGAGTCCCAGACGCGCCGCCCGACGACAGCCTCGATGCGTGTGTCAGGCCGTGTGCTCATGGGCTCCGTCCGATCTCGCACAGCCAGTCTTCCGCGACGTCGCACAGTCGAGCCGGAGGTTTCAACAGAAGCCGCCGCGCCGTCCGCCGCACATGTTCCTTGTCCGCCTCCACTGTGACGTATTCGACCGGCGATTTACCGTCGACCCGCGCCAGAAGGAGGCCGGGAAGCAGCGTCGCGGCACGTGACTCCACGGCGCCGGCGTCCTCCCAGACCACCCCGGCGAGGTAGCCGGAAGCCAGCACGCGGAACGACTCCAGAAGCGCGGGAGCCGCAGCCGGAGCGGCGAGGCACTTGAGAAGCAAATGATTGAGGCAGAAGGCGAGGTCGAAGGCCGGATCGCCGAACCAGGCGCATTCCGCATCGAGGAAGACCGGCCCGTGCGGCCCGACCAGGATGTTCTTCGGGCTGACGTCGCCATGCACGACCGCGCGCCTCGTGGCAGCGGTCCGCTCGGCAAGGCCGAGGAGCGGCGCGCTCAGTTCCGGGTGCGCGCGCGCCGTGGCGACGAGATACGGCTCCAGCCGGATGGCGTGGAAATTCGCGTCCGTCGCAAAGCGCTCCGGTGCATCCGGCTCGCGCGCGAAGGCGGCGTGGATCGCCCCGAGGCACTCGCCGACGCCCCTTGCGACGGTGACGTCGACGCGTCCGGCCAGAAGGTCCGCCTTCCAGGAGCGATAGCTTTCGCCCGGGAGGTACTCCATCGCGAACATGCCCGCGCCCGGATCCTCGGCGAGTATCCTCGGGGCCGAGCCAGGCGCGAGCCGCGCCGCATCCTTCAGCCATGCCGCCTCATAGGCGTTGCGCTCGATCGGCGCGCGCCAGTCCGCCTTGACCCGCAGCTTCGCCAGCGCGCGCTTCACGCAGAAGCGCCGCCCCTCCTCCTCCACCAGCCAGATGTCGGAGGAGACGCCGCCGGTCAGCGCTGTGAAGCGGGCGCACCCGGCATCCGAGACGAGGCCGGACCGCCCCACGAAAGCGCGGATCGCGGCATCGGGCTCTCCGGACAGATGCTCATTCCCTGCGTTCACGCTACCTGTCGCTCCCTCGCAAATCGGGTCAGACCGGCGCTGCGATCCTTTGTCTCGACGCCCTTCGCGTCAGGGCGAGCCGGCGGACAAACGCGACAACGAACACCGCGCTCAGCGTCAGGATGACCGTCGGCGCAGGCGCGCTGTCAAGGAAGAAGCTCAGGTAGGTGCCGAGAAGCATCGAGGCCAAGCACACCGCGACGGCCACGATCAGCATCGTGCCGAAGCTGCGGACCGTCAGAAACGCGATGGCGCCCGGCGCGATCAGGAGACCGATCGCGAGGATGAGGCCCGTCGAGGAGAGCGTCGCCACGATGGTCAGCGAAAGGATGGCGAGCAGCCCGTAGTGAAGCAGGTTCACCCGGAGTCCGCTCGCCTGCGCCTGCGCGGGATCGAAGGCGTGCAGCAGGAGGTCCTTCCACTTCAGCACCAGCACAGCCGTGACGAAGAGCGAAATCAGCCCCGCCGTCACAAGGTCCTCGCGGCCCACGCCCAGCATGTTGCCGAAGAGCACATGATCGAGATGCACATTCGTGGTGATGGACGTGTAGAGGATGATGCCGATTCCGAACATGCCGGAGAACACGACGCCCATCACCGTGTCCTGCTTCACGCGGCTGTTGCTGGACAGGTAGCCGGTCAGGAGCGCGCAGGTCATCCCCGCGCAGAAGGCGCCGACGATCAGCGGGATGTTGAGTATCCACGCAAGGACGATCCCCGGCAGCACTGCGTGGCTCACCGCGTCGCCCATCAGCGCCCAGCCCTTGAGGACCAGGAAGCAGGAAAGGAGCGCGGCCGGCACGGAAACGATTGCCGCGATCAAAAACGCCTTCTGCATGAACGGGAACTGGAAGGGCAGCAGCAGCGTGTCGAAGGTCATCGCGGCAAGGCCTATGCCTGAAGCCCTGGCGCGACCTGCGGCGGGCGTCTCAGCGCCGCGGCCGCCTTGCGCCGCGCGGCGAGAAGCCCGTGCTTGGGCGCAAGGAAGAAGGCGACCAGGAAGAGCGCCGTCTGCAGCGTAACGATGACTCCGCCCGTCGCCCCGTCGAGGAAATAGCTGGCATAGGCGCCGACGAAGCTCGTGACCGCCCCTATCGCGACCGACAGAGCGATCAGCCGCGGGAAGCGGTCGCAGAGCAGATAGGCCGTCGCACCCGGCGTCACGACCATGGCGATCACAAGGAACGCCCCGACCGTCTGCATCGCCGCCACGACGGAGGCCGAAAGCAGCGTGAAGAAGACGACCTTCAGCAGCCCGGGGCGCAGGCCGATGGAGCGGGCATGGTTCTCATCGAAGAAGGTGACCATGAGGTCCTTCCACTTCGCCAGCAGCACCGCCAGCGAGACGAAGCCGATGAGCGCGAGCTGCAACGTGTCGCCGGGCGTGATGGCGAGGATGTTGCCGAGCGTGATCGTCTGAATGGAGACCGACATGGGGTTGATCGAGATGAGGAACAGGCCGAGGCCGAAGAACGAAGTGAAGATGAGCCCGATGATGACGTCGACCTTGAGCCCCGAGCGCTCCGACAGGAAAAGCATGGCACCCGCCGCCAAGCCGCCGGCGATGAAGGCACCGAGGGCGAACGGCAGCCCGAGGATGTAGGCGCCTGCGACGCCCGGCACCACCGAGTGGGAGAGCGCGTCGCCGATCAGCGACCAGCCCTTCAGCATCAGATAGGCAGAAAGGAACGCGCACACCCCGCCGACGAGCGCCGAGACCCACATGGCGTTGGTCATGTAGCCGTAGCCGAAGGGCTGGAGCAGAAGTTCAATCATTCAGCGTCTTCGCGGCGCCGTGCACGGCCGCCGTAATGCACGAAGGGCCGCTCGTCGTCGGTGATGATGCGCACCTCGCGCGGATCGTCGTCGTCATGCAGCGCCTCGCCGCTGAGGGTGAAGTGCCGCAGGACGCCGCCGAAAGCGCGCTCGAGGTTCTGGCGCGTGAAGGTGGATTCGGTCGGGCCATAGGCCAGCACCGTTCCCTTGAGCAGGATGGCGCGGTCGCAGAACTCCGGGACGCTTCCGAGATTGTGGGTCGAGACCAGCATGACCCGGCCTTCGTCGCGCAGCTCGCGCAGCAGCGCCACGATCTGCTCTTCGGTCTTCACGTCGACGCCGCTGAAGGGCTCGTCGAGCAGGATCACCCTGCCGTCCTGCGCCAGCGCCCGGGCGAGGAACACCCGCTTGCGCTGGCCGCCGGAAAGCTCGCCGATCTGCCGGTGGCGGTAATCGACCATACCGACGCGCCTGAGCGCCTCGCCGACGGCGGCATGGTCGGCGCGCGCCGGCCGGCGCAGGAAGCCCATGCGGCCGTAACGGCCCATCATGACGACGTCCTCCACCAGCACCGGGAACGTCCAGTCCACCTCCTCCGACTGCGGGACGTAGGCCACGAGGTTCTCGCGCAGCGCTTCGCTCACGGTGCCGCCGAGGAGCCGGATCTCGCCCTTCCCTGTCGGAAGGAAGCCCATGATGGCCTTGA
>CAZMJQ010000219.1:0-4027 GCA_964566475.1 uncultured Propylenella sp.
GACCCGGTATCGGGCGAGCGCCTGCGCGGCGCGCGACGACAGACCCGCGGCGAGGTAGCCGGGCCGGTTGACCACCGCGATCGGCACGGCTTCGGCGATCCGGCGCCAGTCCTCCCACCGGTGGAATTGGGCGAGGTTGTCACTCCCCATGACCCAGACGAACCGCACAGCGGGGGCCCTCGCCTTCACAATCGCAATGAGGTCAGCCGTGTAACGCGTTGCAAAGACTTGCTCCGCGCCGGAAACGAATATTCTCGGATCGGAGGCCATGGCAGCCGCCTCCCGCATGCGTGCGTCGAGCGGCGAGAGGCTGGCGTTGTCCTTCAGCGGATTGCCGGGCGTCACCATCCACCAGAGCCGCTCGAGCCCCAGGCGCCGCAGCGCCAGCGCGCTGATGCGGCGGTGCCCCTCATGCGGGGGGTTGAAGGTGCCGCCCATGAGCCCGATCGCCTGCCCGGCCGCGCACGGAGGCAAGCCGGCAAAGATGCGGCTCTGGCGGGTCACGCGTCGTTCGACTTCAAGGGCGGGTCTGGCCGCTGCCGCGCACGCGGTACTTGAAGCTGGTGAGTTGCTCCAGACCGACCGGGCCGCGCGCGTGCATCTTGCCGGTGGCGATGCCGATCTCCGCGCCCATTCCGAACTCGCCTCCATCAGCGAATTGCGTGGAGGCGTTGTGGAGCAGGATGGCGGAATCGAGCTCCGCCATGAAGCGCTCCGCGGCCGCGGCGTCGTCGGTGACGATCGCGTCGGTGTGATGCGAGCCGTAGGCGGCGATGTGGCGGAGCGCCTCGTCGAGCCCGTCGACTACGCGAACGGCGATGATCGCGTCGAGGTATTCCTTGTACCAGTCCTCCTCGCTCGCGGGCTCGACACTGGATGCGGCCGCCCGCGTCGCGGCGTCGCCGCGTACCGCGCACCCCGCCTCCTGCAGCGCTTCAACGATCGGGCGCAAGTGGCTCCCGGCCAACGCCTTGTCGATGAGCAGCGTCTCCGCCGCGCCGCAGATGCCGGTGCGCCGCATCTTGGCGTTCACCGCAATCGCCTTCGCCATGTCGAGATCGGCAGGCGCGTGGACGTAGACGTGGCACACGCCCTCCAGGTGGGCAAAGACCGGCACGCGCGCTTCCTCCTGCACGCGGGCGACGAGGCTCTTGCCGCCGCGCGGCACGATCACGTCGATGGCGCCGTCGAGGCCGCGCAGCATCTCGCCCACCGCGGCGCGGTCCGTCGTCGGCACGAGCTGGACGGCGTGCTCCGGCAGGCCCGCCGCCCGAAGCCCTGCGACGAGCGCGGCGTGGATCGCCGATGAGGTGCGGTGCGTATCCGAGCCGCCGCGCAGGATCACGGCGTTGCCGGCCTTGAGGCAGAGCCCGCCCGCATCGGCGGTGACGTTGGGGCGGCTCTCGAAGATCACGCCGACGACACCGAGCGGCGTGCGCACGCGCTCGATGTGCAGTCCGTTCGGCCGGTCCCATTCGGCGATGACCGTTCCCACCGGATCGGGAAGCTCGGCGATCGCTTCGAGCGACTGCGCCACGCCTTCGAGCCGTGCCGGGTCGAGCGTGCCGCGGTCGATCAGCGCCTTGCTGCTGCCGCTCGCCTGCATGGCGGCGAGGTCCTCGGCGTTGGCGGCCAGGATGTCACGCTCGCGCCGGCGGAGCTCGGCTGCGGCTTCGCCGAGCGCCTTGTTCTTCGCCACGGTCGACGCGGTCGCGAGGATCGCGGCGGCCGCGCGCGCGTTCGCGCCGATGCCGTGCATCAGCGTTTTGACGCTTGCGTTTGCGGCGCTCGCAGCTTCGCCCGCCGCGTAATCCTTGCGCAGGGCGCTCATCCCGTTTCCCCGAAGATTCAAGGATTTGCTCTATCGCGCGAAAGTCCCGGTGACAACAGCGCCTCGGACGTCAGCCGGGCGGCGGGATCAGGTGGAACGCGCCGAGCATGAGGCCGATCGCCATCAGCCAGGCGCCGAGAATACGGCCGGCGATCGGGAACCACTGCCTTTCGAAGCGCCGCCAAAGGAGGAGCGCGGTGACGACGATCCAGGTTCCGGCGAGCACCGCGCCGCCGGCGAAGAGCCACTCCTCGGCCATGGCATCGTCGAAGTTGATGACGAGGCCCAGCGCCATGCCAGTCGCGAGCGCCGCAACGGGCAGTATCCACTCGCGCCCGCCGCGCGGGGCGACGAGCGCGGCGCCCGTGATGACGCAGCAGCCGGGGACGATGAGAAGGACGTAGCGAATGATGTCGCCTCCCGCCGCAAGCGCCGCCGCGATCCAGCCGCCGGCGAGCCCGCCCAACGGAAGGCCCGCGGCGAAGATCGCCCCGTTGAGGATCAGCCCTCGGCCGCGCGTCTGGGCAAGCGCGAAGCCCAGACCGGCCAGCATCAGCGCCCCGTCATAGCGCAGGACCGGATAGAGCAGTCCCGACACGAACGGCCCTCTCTCTCCGGCCGGACGCATGCCTGCCAGGGAAAGAGCGATGACCCCCGCGACAAGCAGGACCGGCGCAATCCAATTCGCCGGCCGCAGCAGCGCGCGGCGCGGCGTCAGGCCCAAAGGCGGCGTCAGGCCCAAAGAAAGTAGAGACCGCCCGCCGCGATCGCGCCGCCCAGCCCGCGCGAGACCAGGCCGTCGAGGAGCTTGCCGATCGCGAGCCCGATTCCGATGCCGGCGACATGGATGAGCCCCGTCGCGATCACGAAGCCGACCGAGTAGGCGGCGGGATCGGCAGCCGATGGAAGCTCCGCCCCGTGCGCGTAGCCGTGGAAGACGGCGAACGCCGCTATGATCAGAAGCGCGACGGGCTCGAAAGGCCGCCACGCGAAGGCGATGGCAAGGCCGAGCACCAGCACCGAAAGCGCAATCCCCAGTTCCACGCTGGGAAGGAGCACTCCGGCCATGCCAAGCACGCCGCCGAACGCCATGACGAGCGGGAACGTGACGGGCAGCGTCCAGACGGAGCGCCCGCCCATCTGCGCCCCCCAGAGGCCGACCGCCAGCATGGCGAGAAGGTGATCGTAGCCGAGGACAGGATGCAGGAAGCCGCTGACGAACCCGCCGATGGCTCCTTCCGCGACGTGCGCCTGCGCGCCGTCAGCGGCGAGGAGAGCGATGGCCAGGATCAGGACGGCCGCGGTCACGCTTCGCCGCGCCAACCCTTTGCCGCGTGAAGTACGTGCCATGCCCCTCTCCGTCGTCTCGGCGGCCCAGCCGCCTCCTTCTCGCTATACCGGAGCGTGCCGGGGGCGGGAATAGCCGGCAAGGCCTTCCGGAACGGCTGAGGCCTAGCCGGCTCGCGCCAGCGTTTCCCGCAGGATCGTGGCAGTATCCTCGTCGGCCGGAAAGAACGATTCCACCGCAAGCTCAGAGAGCGTCACGTCGACCGGCGTTCCGAAGACGGTCGTCGTGCTGATGAACGACAGGACCCCTGCATCCGTAACGAAGCGCAGCGGCACGGCGACTCCGCCATAATCGTTGAGGCGCGGCGGCGCGGTCGCGGGCGGCGCGGGATAGTCGCGGAGCTCCGCCAGGAGATCGAAGAGCGCCGGGTCCGCGGTGAGGTCGACCTGATGCCGCAGGCGGTGCAGCAGATGCGCGCGCCACTCCGCGAGGTTGGCGATACGCGGCGCGAGGCCCCTGGGGTGCAGACTGAGGCGGAGCACGTTGACGGGCGGCTCGAGCAGTTCCGGGTCGGCGCCGGCGAGAAGCGGGGGCAACGCGGCGTTCGAGGCTACCAGTTCCCATTGCCGGTTTACCGCGATCGCCGGATACGGCTCGTGGCCTTTCAGCACCATCGCAACCGCAGACCGGGCCGCCGCCAGCGCGGCATCCTCGATCGGCCGCTCCGAATAGACCGGGGCGTAGCCGGCGGCCGTGAGCAGCACGTTCCGCTCGCGAAGCGGCACGTTCAGCCGTTCGGCCAGATTGAGCAGCGTCTCGCGCGAAGGCTGCGAGCGGCCGGTCTCCACGAAGCTCAGGTGACGCGCCGAGATGTCGGCCTCCAGCGCCAGGTCGAGCTGGCTCATGCG
>CAZMJQ010000220.1:0-3002 GCA_964566475.1 uncultured Propylenella sp.
AGACGATGGCGTTGAACTCCGGCGTCTGCTGCAGCTCGATCTCGCGCGGGCGCTCGAAGGGCACGTCGACGACCGCCGCGAGCCGTCCGGGACGCGGCGTCATTACCATCACGTGGTCGGCGAGGAAGATCGCCTCGGCGATGTTGTGCGTCACGAACAGCGTGGTCGCGCGCACCTCGCCGACGATGCGCAGCAGCTCCAGGTTCAGCCGCTCGCGCGTGAACTCGTCGAGCGAGCCGAACGGCTCGTCGAGGAGCAGGATGTCGGCGCCCGTCTGCAGCAGCCGCGCCAGCGCCACCCGCTGCTGCATGCCGCCGGAGAGCTGCCGCGGAAAGGAGAACTCGAAGCCCTTCAGCCCGACGAGATCGAGGAGGTCCAGGGCGCGGCGCTTGTCGTCCTCGCCGACGCGTCCGGCGATCTCGGTCGGCAGGAGCACGTTCTCCACCGCCGTGCGCCAGTCGAGAAGCGTCGCCTTCTGGAACATCATCCCCACGTCGCGGCGCGGCTCGGTCACGGGATCGCCGTGGACGGCGAGCGATCCGGACGTCATGGGGATGAGGCCGGACACGAGGCGCAGCAGCGTGGACTTGCCGCAGCCGCTCGGCCCGACCAGCGAGACGAAGGAGCTCTTAGGGACTTCGAACGAAACGCCATCGAGCGCCACCACCGTCTCGGAGAAGATCTTGGTGACGCGGTCGCCGCTGATGACCGTGGGCCGCGTGCCGGCGGACGGCCACGCCTCTGAAATGGGGTGCACGACGGCTCCCATCGATGTCTCCTCCAGGCTTGCCCGTCTTCGCGGGTCCGGCCACCCGAACTGGCCGCCGGCCGTCCGGCTGAAGCCCTAATACTGTCGTCGCGGCGTATGGCCGAGCCTGCCGGCCCTTCATTTTCGCGCGGGCCGGCTAATGAGCAAGTGTTCAGTAAGCCCGGGAGTCTGTCAACGACTTGATCCGCAGGCGCCCGCGCCCAGCGCAAGAATCTGCCGGTGGAGCCCCGGAAAACCGCCTACGACCGGCGCCCGTTGCGCGGCCTTGTCCACACGATCGACCACACCGCCGGCCAGCGCCCACCCTTCTGCTCCTCGCGCAGAAAGGTGAAGAGGCCCGAGAAGACGATCAGCGCGATCCCGGAAAGCGCCATCGCGTCGGGAAATTCCCCGAAGAACAGCGCCCCCAGGCCCATCGCCCAGACCATCTGGCTGTATTGCGCCGGCGCCACCCGGTTGGCGGGAGCCGCGCGTAGCGCCGCCATCAGGAGCAGGTGCCCAAGCCCGGCCGTGAGGCCGGCCGCGGCCAGCTTGACCAGGTCGACCGGAGCAGGATGACGGTAGTCGAACAGCATCAGGGAGAAGTTCAGCACCAGGGCGGCAAGCATGACGACGCCCATCAGCGTGATGCGCTTCTCCGTCGGGCCCAGCGCGCGAAGCACGACGACCGTGGTCGCAGCGGAGAGCGCCACGCCGAGCGCCGCCAGGTGCCCGGGCGACAGCTCGCGAAATCCAGGCCGCACCACGAGCAGCACGCCGATGAGGCCCAGGACCACCGCGAGCCCCCGGCGCCAGCCGATGCGCTCCCCCAGGAACGGGATGGAGAGCAGCGTCACGAAGAGCGGCGCCACGAACACCATCGAGTAGACCTCCGCCAGCGGCAGGGTCGTGAAGGCGTAGACGGCCAGCACCCCGCCGCCCACGCCCGCAATCGCCCTGAGCGCCACGAGCCACGGCCGGTGCATGCGGAAGATGTCGCGCCACCGCTCGCTCGCCGGGCGCACGAAGGGAACGGTCAGGCACGCGAACAAAGTGACGAAGAAGCCGATCTCGAAGACAGGAAGCCCGCTCAGCGACCTTATGAGGGCGTCGCCGCACGAGAAGACCGCATAGGCCAGCAGCCCAAGCAGAATGCCCTTGATCATGGCGCACGGCGCGGCGGGGCCGCGCGCTCACTCCTTCGCGGCGCCCGCCTCAGCCGAACCGGGCGAGATAGTCCTCGCACATGGGCACCGTGTTTTCCGTGTATGCGACTCCCATGGATTGCGCCAGTTCGGTTTCCGCATGGGAGCCGATCCACGCAACGAGGAGCAGCCGGCGCAGCAGCACGAAGGTCGGAAGCTCCGCCTCGTCCTCGGCCGGCAGCGCGCGCACGCGGCGATAGCCCGCCGTCCAGCGCGCCAAGAGCTCCGGCACGCGCGGTTCGTGCTCGAAGAAGGAGACCGCCGCTGCGGCGTCGTAGAGATGCCAGGAGAAGCCGCAATCGTCGAAATCGATAACCTTCACCGCCGCGCCGTCGACCAGGAGGTTGGCGAGGCGCATGTCGCAATGCACCAGCCCAAACCGGTCGCGCGCCTGCCCGAAGCGCTCCAGCCGCCGGCGGATCAGCTCGACGGCGCGGCCGAGGATCGCTTCCCTCTCCGCGTCGAGCCCCATCCCGTCACGCCAGCGCCCCCAGTGCGGCCGGTCTCCGAGGCTCGTATCGAAGTCCCAGCGGTGGCGCTCGAACCCGGCCGGGCGCTGCCAGCGCTCCGTATGACGGTGCACGCGCGCCGCAAGCTCGCCCAGCACCTCGAACATCGCGTCGAGGCTGTCCGTCTCGGACGGCTCCTCGCCCGCCTCCCACTCGAACAGAACGACGTTGCGCGCCCGCGGCAATGCCGGGTGCGCGGCCTGCTGGATGAGATCGCCGTCCCGTCCGGGCACGGGGACCGGCGTGATGGCGACGCCCTCGGCCCGCAGCGCCTGGAGCCAGGCAAGCTCGGAGCGGATGGCGGCGAGCGAGTGGTAGCCGTCGCGGTGCACGCGGAGCGCCCAGCGCCTGCCGGTTTCCGGCTCGTCGACCCGGTAGGTGGCGTTCTCCGAGAGATTGATCAGCGCGGGCGGCGTTGTGCGGTACAGCCCGAAACCGGGAAGCGCGGACTCCGCGACCTCCTGTAGAACCGCGAGCAGTGCGGCGCCGTCCGGGTGCGCGAGCGACTCGCCGGACGGATGTGATAGGGAAAGCGACATG
>CAZMJQ010000221.1:0-5684 GCA_964566475.1 uncultured Propylenella sp.
ACGGTGGAGACGGAGACGTGGACCGAGCAGCCGAACGGCGTGCGCATCGACCAGACCATCTACGTGGAGCGCGACACCCAGCGGAAGATCGTGCTCGGCAAGAGCGGGCAGACCATCCAGGCGATCTCCAGGGCCGCGCGCGAGGAGATTTCACAGCTGGTGGAGCGCCCCGTGCACCTGTTCCTGTTCGTGAAGGTGCGCGAGAACTGGGGGGATGATCCGGAGCGATACAGGGAGATGGGGCTGGAGTTTCCGAGGTAGGTGGCTTGCTGTGTAGGTGGCTTGCTGTTGAGCCGAACATCTCCATTTGATATCATGATATCAATGGAGGCGCCGATGGCCCAGATCGTAGTCCGCAACCTCGATGACGACGTGAAGGCGAAGCTGCAGAAGCGCGCCAAGCGGCACGGCCGCAGCACCGAGCAAGAGGTGCGCGAGATCCTGCGCAACGCGGTGAAAGATGACGCGGCGTCCAGGACGGGCCTCGGCTCAAGGATTGCCGCGCGCTTCGCGAAGATCGGACTGAAGGAAGGTGAGGAGATTCCCGAACTGCGCGGGTATCCTGTGCAGCCTGTCGAGTTCGACCGGTGATCGTTGTCGATACGAACGTCCTCTCAGAGCTTCTCCGTCAGGCGCCAGATCACCGTGTGCTGGACTGGTTCAATCGGATGCCTGCCGAATCAGTCTGGTCAACCGCGGTTACGGTCTTCGAGTTTCGCACGGGGCTGGAGTCGATGCCGAGCGGCCGCAGGCGGCGTGAACTGGAGGCTGCTTTCTCCATCGTACTGGAAGACGACTTCGAAAATCGTGTCCTGCCGTTCGATCACGCCGCGGCAAACGCGGCCGGGGCGATCACGGCAAAGCAGCGTCGGGCCGGCCGTCCCACAGAGTTCCGCGACGTGCAGATCGCCGGGATCGCCAGCGCACGGAAGGCGACGCTCGCCACGCGAAACGTCCGCCATTTCGAAGGCATAGGACTGAGCGTCGTGAATCCCTGGTCCACGCCTTGAGCGCCACGTCCCGTCTCGGAGCGGCCTCGACCTTTCGCGGCTGGCGGCGCTGGTCCAAGGGGGCAGAGATAAGCGGCTCTCGGACTACTCCGCCGCTTCGGCCCCCTCCATCCGCTCCCGCATCTCCGCCAGCAGCGCGTACGACCTCTTCCGTGCCTCGTGGTCGTAGATCGCCGTGGCGACGATCAGCTCGTCCGCCTCCGTCTCCTCGACAAACCGCTCCAGAGCCGGACGAATCGTGTCCGGCGCGCCGATGAAGGTGCACGCGAGCATGTTCTGCGCCTGCGCCTTCTCCTGCGGCGTCCAGTAGTCGTCGATGTCGTCGGTCGGCGGCTGCAGGCGGCCGCGCGTGCCGCGCTGCATGTTGGTGAAGGCCTGCTGCAGCGAGGTGGCGAGGCGGCGCGCCTCCGCTTCGCTCTCCGCGGCGATGACGTTGCAGCCGACCATCGCATAGGGCCGCTCCAGCTGCGCCGAGGGTCGGAACTTTGCGCGATAAACCTGAAGCGCCGGCATCAGCGCGGCTGGCGCGAAGTGCGAGGCGAAGGCGTAGGGCAGGCCGAGATAGGCGGCGAGCTCCGCGCCGAAGAGGCTGGAGCCGAGGATCCACAGCGGCACTTCCGTGCCGGCGCCGGGAACGGCGCGCACCGCCTGCCCGGGCTGCGCCGGCGCGAGGAACGCCTGCAGCTCCAGCACGTCCTGCGGAAACGTCTCGGCCGCTCTCGGATCGCGGCGGAGCGCGCGGAGCGTCAGCTGGTCGGTGCCCGGCGCTCGGCCGAGGCCGAGGTCGATGCGGCCCGGATAGAGCTCCGCCAGCGTGCCGAACTGCTCGGCGATGACGAGCGGCGCGTGGTTCGGCAGCATGATGCCGCCCGCGCCGACGCGGATGGTGGACGTGCCGCCCGCCACGTGGCCGATGGCGACCGCCGTGGCGGCGCTCGCGATGCCCACCATGTTGTGGTGCTCGGCGAGCCAGAAGCGGCGGTAGCCTAGCTTCTCAACGTGCCGAGCAAGGTCGAGGGCGTTGCCGAGCGCATCGGCCGGCGTTGCGCCTTCCACCACATGCGCCAGATCGAGAACGGAGAGCGGGATCATGCGCGCGCTTTATCATGGCACAGGGCCGGATTGCGAGGTGGGGTGACTGCGAACGCCGCCGGGTGTAGACGACCCTCCGGTCCGTCGGGCCGATTCTTCTGGCGAAGCGCCTCGGGCGCTCCTACCTGCACCCTCCCATGCACCCGATCATCTCCGTAAAGAACCTCTCAAAGACCTACGCCTCCGGCTTCCAGGCGCTGAAGAACGTCGATCTGGATATCCGGAAGGGCGAGATATTCGCGCTGCTCGGCCCGAACGGCGCGGGAAAGACGACGCTCATCTCCGTCATCTGCGGGCTGGTGAGCCCGAGCGAAGGCACCGTCACTGCCGACGGCCACGACATCGTCCGCGACTACCGTGCCGCGCGCTCCGGGATCGGCCTGGTGCCACAGGAGCTGACGACCGACGCCTTCGAGGCCGTGTGGGCCAACGTGAATTTCAGCCGCGGCCTGTTCGGCAAGCCGAAGGACCACGCCCACGTGGAGCAGGTGCTGAGGGACCTCTCGCTGTGGGACAAGAAGGACGACAAGATCATGACGCTTTCGGGCGGCATGAAGCGGCGCCTCCTCATCGCCAAGGCGCTGGCGCACGAGCCCGAGATTCTTTTCCTCGACGAGCCGACCGCCGGCGTCGACGTGGAGCTCCGCCACGACATGTGGCGGCTGATCCGCCGGCTGCGCGATACCGGCGTCACCATCATCCTCACCACGCACTACATCGTGGAGGCGGAGCAGATGGCGGAGCGCGTCGGCGTCATCAATCACGGCGAGATCATCCTGGTGGAGGACAAGGCCGAGCTGATGCGCAAGCTCGGCAAGAAGCAGCTGATGCTGGAGCTGCACGAGAAGCTCGACGCCGTCCCCGGGGCGCTCGCGCCGTTCAACCTGGAGCTTTCGGAGAACGGACGGCGGCTCGTCTACACCTATGACACGCAGGGCGAGCGGACCGGCATCACGCGGCTCCTCGCGGCGCTGAACACGGAGGATATCCGCTTCCGCGACCTCTCCACACGGGAGAGCTCGCTTGAGGAGATATTCGTCAGCCTGGTGAAGAGGGACGCATGAACTTCAGGGCGGCATGGGCGATCTACGTCTTCGAGATGTCGCGCACGGCGCGCACGCTGCTGCAGAGCGTGCTGTCGCCGGTCATCTCCACATCCCTCTATTTCATCGTGTTCGGAGGAGCGATCGGCTCGCGCATCAGCGAGATAGACGGCGTCGGCTACGGCGCGTTCATCGTGCCGGGTCTCCTGATGCTGATGATCCTCATGCAGTCGATCTCCAACGCATCGTTCGGCATCTACTTCCCGAAATTCGTCGGCACGATCTACGAGGTTCTTTCGGCGCCGATCTCGCCGCTCGAGATCGTGCTCGGCTATGTCGGCGCGGCCGCGTCGAAGTCGATCGTCCTCGGCCTCATCATCCTGGCGACCGCCGGGCTCTTCGTCGATGTCAGGATCGAGCACCCGGTGTGGATGCTCACCTTCCTGGTGCTCACCGCGACGACCTTCAGCCTCTTCGGCTTCATCATCGGCATTTGGGCCGACACGTTCGAGAAGCTGCAGCTCGTGCCGCTCCTCATCGTCACGCCGCTCGTCTTCCTCGGCGGCAGCTTCTATTCCATCGATATGCTGCCGCCGTTCTGGCAGACCGTGACGCTGTTCAATCCCGTCGTCTACCTGATCAGCGGCATGCGCTGGAGCTTTTACGAGATCGCCGACGTGAGCCTGTGGATCAGCCTCACGATGACGCTGGTCTTCCTGGCGATGTGCCTGGCGGCAGTGTGGTGGATATTCAGGACCGGGTACCGCCTGAAGCCCTGAGCGTCCGGCTATCGACACGGCCGCCAGGTCCGGTAGTTTTGTCTGATGGAATGGTCCGAGCACGGCATCGTCGTCGGGACGCGGCGGCACGGGGAGACCGACATCATCCTGGAGGTGATGACCGCCGGGCGCGGGCGTCATCTCGGCCTCGTCAAGGGCGGGCGCTCGCGGCGGCAGCGGCCGGTCCTGCAGCCCGGCAACACGCTGGCGCTGACCTGGCGGGCACGGCTCCACGAGCATCTCGGCAACTTCCGCGCCGAGCCGGTGCTGGAGCGCAGCGCCGGGCTCATGACGTCGGGCGTCGGCGCCTTCGGGCTGGCGCTCGCCGGCGCGCATCTGAGGCTGCTCCCCGAGCGCGATCCGCATCCGCGCCTCTACGACGCGCTCGCGGTGATGCACGACTGCCTCGACCGGCCGGAGCTCGCCGGCGAGCTGATGGTGCGCTTCGAGCTTCTGCTGCTCGACGATCTCGGCTTCGGGCTCGACCTTGAGACCTGCGCGGCGACCGGCAGCCGCGAGGCGCTCGTCTACGTCTCGCCGAAGAGCGGGCGGGCGGTGAGTCGCGAGGCCGGCCTGCCGCATGCGCAGAAGCTGCTTGCGCTGCCGGCATTCCTCACCGCGCCTGCCGGGAACGGGACGAGCCGCGACGCGCTGCGCGACGGCTTCCGCCTCACCGGTTATTTCCTCGAGCGCCACGTGCATCACGCGCGCGGGCAGGCGCTGCCCGACGTCCGCGCCAGCTTCCTCAACGCGCTCCACATCGGCGACAAGGCCATCGCATAGGCCGCAGCGAACCACGAGGAGGAGAACGATGAAGCTCACCTGGTACGGACACTCCGCCTTCCGCATAGAGTTCGCCGACAGGCGTGTCCTGATCGACCCGTTCCTCTCGGGCAATCCCACCTGGGACGGTGGATGGGAAGGCCCGGCGGAGGGCTGCACGCACGTGCTCGTCACGCATGGCCACAACGATCACGTCGGGGACGGGGTAGCCATATGCAGGAAGACCGGAGCGCAGGTCGTGGGTTCGGCCGAAACCTGCGACTACTTCGAGGGAAACGGGGTGGAGAACGTCAATCCCGGCAATCACAGCGGCACCGTGGATTGCGGCGGCTTCACCGTGTCGTTCGTCAACGCGCTGCACTCATCCTCGGTCAACGACGGCAAGGGCGCATGGGTCTACATGGGCAACCCGCTCGGCCTGATCGTCAAGGCGCCAGGCGAGCCGGTGCTCTACCACATGGGCGACACCGGCATCTTCGGCGACATGGCGCTGATCGACGAGATTCACGCGCCGGATGTCGGCCTGGTGCCGATCGGCGACCGCTTCACCATGGGCGGCAAGGTCGCGGCGATGGCATGCCGGCGTTTCTTCAAGTTCCGCACCATCGTGCCCTGCCATTACGGGACTTTTCCGCTCCTCGATCGGGACGCGGAGAAGTTCAAAGCGGAGATGGGCGGCGATTCCGACAAGGTGCTCGTGCCGGAGCGCGGCAGGGCGGTGGATCTCTGAGGCAAGGTCGCAGCGCTCAGAATACCGACAGGATCTCCTCCAGCGGCTTCTTTTTCATCGCCGCTGCCGGGACTGTGGCGTTCTCGGCAGGATGGCCGACGGCGAGGATCATCATCGGCTTTTCCGAGGCGGGCCGGCCGAGGAGGCCGTTCAGGAACTGCATCGGGTTCGGCGTGTGGGTCAGCATGCTCAGCCCCGCATGGTGGATTGCCGCGATGAGGAAGCCGCAGGCGATGCCGCAGCTTTC
>CAZMJQ010000222.1:0-13166 GCA_964566475.1 uncultured Propylenella sp.
CGGCGCTCGTCGACGCCGTCTGCGCCGCGGGCGACTACAAGGCGTTCCCGCACCTCGACACCCCCGCCACGCCCGAGCGCATCCTGTTGGCGGTGGAGGACGTGCGGGCGCGGATAGCGGGAGGCGCGGTATGACCCACACGCTTGACCTATCGGTTTGTCATCCCGGCCGACTCCGGACATGGTCCGGGGGAGTGCCGGGACCCATAACCACAGAAGCTGCGGTTGGATCTCCGCAACTCGGCATCCCCACGTCCAGTCTGGTGGCTATGGGTCCCGGTCTTGCCGCTCCGCGGCAAACCGGGATGACAACAGCAGAGGGAGCGTCTGTCGTAGCCCGGATGAAGGGGCGACTTGTCCGCCGAAGCCCGATGGACGAAGGCGGAAGCCCCGCAATCCGGGACGGCGGTGCGGACCGCTCCTCTGCCCCCGCATTCCGCTCCCGCTCCATGCGGGCTACGGGTGCCGCATGATGCGCGCGTGGCTCAATCCCGCTGCGGAGGCCCTCACGCGCGGCGAGGCCGCGATGCTCGTGCACGTCGCGGAGCTGAAGGGCTCCGGCCCGCGCGAGGCCGGCGCGCAGATGCTGGTCACCGAGGGCGCCATCGCCGGCACCATCGGCGGCGGCGAGCTGGAGCGCACCGCCATGCTCAAGGCGCGCGAGCTCTTGCTATCCGGCTCGGCAGGCGTGGAGCGCTTCGCGCTCGGCCCCGAGCTCAACCAGTGCTGCGGCGGATCCGTGACGCTGGCGTTCGAGCCGTTCGCCCCGGCCGACCTCGCGTGGCTCAGGAAGCTCATGCGCACAGCCGAGGAACCACAACCGCTGTTCCGCACGCTGCGCATCGACACCGCCGGAACCCTGCGCCGCGACTGGCACGCCGGCGACGAGCAACCCCCCGACTTCGCCGCGGCCCTGACCTCCCCCTCGAGGGGGAGGTCGAATGAGCAAGCCGCACCGCGCGAACCCAACCTCGCCTTCGATATCCGCGAGCGCGTCAACCCCCCCGCCCAACCGCTATGGCTCTTCGGCGCCGGGCATGTCGGCCGCGCGCTCGTCCCCGCCCTCCATCCGCTCGGCTTCGCCATCACGTGGATCGACGGGCGTGTCGGGCAGCTCCCCGAGCCGCCGCTCTCGGGCGTGAGGCAACTCGCGCTCGCCATGCCCGAGCTTGCCGTCGACGAGGCGTCGCCGGGCTCGGTCTTCCTCGTGATGACGCACAGCCATCCGCTCGACGAGGCGATCTGCGAGGCCGTGCTGCTGCGCGACGACTTCGCCTATCTCGGGCTGATCGGCTCGGCGACGAAGCGCGCCCTCTTCGTGAAGCGCCTCGGCGAAGCCGGCATTCCCGCTCCGACGCTGAAGCGCCTGACCTGCCCGATCGGCCTCCCGGGGATCAGGAGCAAGGAGCCGGCGGCGATCGCGGCATCCGTCGCCGCCGATCTCCTCGTCCGCCGCGAAGAGAACCGCCTTGCCGTCAGGGACGCCGCGCTCGATGGACGCTGACGCCCGCCACGACTTCATGCTTCACGCCATCCGGCTCTCGGCCGAGCGCATGCGCGCGGGACTCGGCGGACCCTTCGGTGCCGTCATCGTGAAAGGCGGCAAGGTGATCGCCGAGGGCTGGAACAAGGTGACGTCGGAGAACGATCCGACAGCGCACGCGGAGGTCACCGCCATCCGCAGCGCCTGCGAAAAGCTCGGCACGTTCTCGCTGGAGGGCTGCGAAATCTACACGAGCTGCGAGCCGTGCCCCATGTGCCTCGCCGCCATCTACTGGGCCCGCCTAGACCGCATCTACTTCGCCAACACGCGCGAGGATGCCGCGGCCATCGGCTTCGACGACGACCACATCTACGGCGAGGTCGCCAAGCCCATCCACGAGCGCGCCATCCCCACCATCAAGCTCGCCATGCCGGAAGCCGAAGCCGTCTTCGCCGAGTGGCAGGCGAAGCCGGACAAGATTCGCTATTAGGGATTGGGGATTGGGGACTGGGGATTGGGGATTGGGGAAGGGACCTGGGGATTGGGGGAGCAACGAACGTGAGCGCCGCAATCAGCTCCTATCGCGATCTGGACGTCTGGCAAAGAGGCATGGACTTCGCGACGGAAGTCTATGCGCTGACGAAGCGCATGCCGAAGGCAGAAGAGTATCGCCTTATTGGCCAAGTGCTTCGGGCTGCCGCTTCGGTTCCAGCCAACATTGCCGAAGGCAATGCGCGTGGAACGCGGAAGGAATACGCGCAGCATGTAAGCATAGCGCGCGGGTCGCTTGCCGAGGCCGAGACTTTCCTCACCCTTGCCGTCCGCACGGGCATGCTGGACACGGAGGAGGCAGCACCCGCGCTTGCGTTAGCGGATCAGCTGGGCCGACAGCTGAATGTCCTGCGTCATCGACTGGTGTCCGCGCCAAAGCAGTAGGGATCAGACGCATGCCAGCTCCCAACCCCCAATCCCCAATCCCCATTCCCCAATCCCCACATGACCCCCGTCATCCTCGACTGGCTTAACGCGATCCTGCGCTGGGCGCACATCATGGCGGGCATCGCATGGATCGGCTCGTCGTTCTTCTTCATATGGCTGGAGGCAAGCCTCAAGCGGCGGGCGCATCACTCCGACGACATCGCCGGCGAGACCTGGATGGTGCACGGCGGCGGCTTCTATCTGGCGGAGAAGTACAAGGTCGCGCCGGAGCGCCTGCCCGACGAGCTGCACTGGTTCAAGTACGAGGCGTACTTCACCTGGCTCACCGGTTTCCTGCTCCTCGTCGTGATTTACTATCTCAATGCCGAGGCCTTCCTCATCGACCGCGAAAAGGCGGCACTCGATCCGGTATGGGCGAGCATCCTCTCCGCCGGCTCGCTCGCGGTGGCATGGTTCGTCTACGACGCGATGCTGAAGTCGCCGCTCGGCGGCAGGACGGGATGGCTCGCCGTCTGGCTCTTCGTGGAGATCGCCGCTTTCACCTTCTTCTACCACGGCGTCTTCTCCGACCGCGCCGCGTTCCTCCATGTCGGCGCCATGATCGGCACGATCATGGCGGCGAGCGTGTTCCTCGTCATCATCCCGAACCAGAAGAAGGTCGTGGCGGACCTCGTCGCCGGACGCAAGCCCGACCCCGAGCTCGGCAGGCAGGCGGGCCAGCGCTCGCTCCACAACAACTACCTGACGCTGCCGGTCATCTTCTTCATGATCTCCGCCCACTACCCGGCGATGTTCGGTCACCCGTGGAGCCCGTTCATCGCGCTCGGCATCGTCGTGGCGGGCGGGCTGGTGCGGCACTTCTTCAACGTCACCAACCACGGCATCGTCACACGCGCGGCGATCGTCTCGATCCCCGCGGCCGTGTTCGTTGTCGTCGTGCTTATCGCGATCACCGCCTACCGGCCGGACCGGGGAGCGGCCGTGGGAGACGTGACGTTCGCCGAAGTGCAGCCGATCGTCTCGAAGCATTGCGTGACGTGCCACTCGGCCGCGCCGACGCACGAAGGCTTCGCAGAGGCACCGAAGGGTGTGGCCTTCGACACGCCCGACGAGGTCCGCCTGCACGCGGAGATGATCAAGCGGCAGACCGTCCTCTCCGACATCATGCCGCTCGGCAACGAGACCGGCATGACCGAGCGCGAGCGGCAGCTGCTCGGCGCTTGGATCGATCAAGGCGCGCCGTTGCGGTGACTCGCTCGCTGGTTCGAAGGGAAAGAGGCCGGCTGACGCGACAGCCGGCTTCTTTCCCTCATAGCTCAGCTACAGCCGGTCAAGCGACAGGAGCGAGTGATCTCCGATCCAGACGGCCTTGAACTGCCTTGCTGTCTGCTCGGCTTCCTCGTCGCCGGCGCGCAGCTGCGCCTGCATCAGGCCCCAGAGTGCCCAGCCGTTCTTTGCCTGCTCGGCCAGAGCGGCCCGGAAGCTGGCGATCGCTGCCTCGGGCCTTCCGGCCATCAGCTGCGTGGCGCCGAGCGTCTGCCGAACCGGATAGTACCAGAAGGGCGGCTCCATATAAGAGATAGAATCCTGCAGCGCGATCGCCTCTTCGAGATGGTGCACGGCAGAGGCGAGATCGCCCTTGGATTGCCCGATGCGTGCTTCCACGACGTGCTTGGCGATCTGCAGCAGCGTCCGCGCCGGCACGTACTGTGCTTCGAGGCTGTCGAGGTCCGCCGTCTCGGATAGCTTGGTCAGGGCGTCGACCACCGCCTCGGCGTCGTCGTTCCTGCCTAGCCGCGCAAAGGCCACGCCGCGCGCATAGAGCCAGTAGCCCTTCACGAACGGGAAGCGGTTGCCGGGGTCGGCGAGCGCGAGGATGTCCTCCGGCTGGGAGAATTGTGCGTGCGCCGCGTAAGGTGCCGTTCTGATCGCCTGAATCCAGGCCAGCTCGGCGGACACCTCGTCGGAGGTGATCGCATCGAGCTTCTCGGCGGCTGCGAGCGCGTCCGCCGCCGCCCCGGAGTTCTGTGCTGCAACCATCAGGAAGTGCACATTGTGCGGGTAATAGCCGTAGCGATAGATCGGGCTTGCCGACTCGCCCATCGCCTCCAGCATCGCCTCGTCCGCCGCGATCGCATCTCGGTTGACCGCAAGGGAATCGGCATGGCGGCCCACGCGCGCATAGATGTGCGCAGGCATATGCACCAGATGACCGGCGGCCGGCACCGCGCCGCGAAGCCGATCGGCAAACGGCTCGGCGCGCTCCGGCGTCGAGGACGCCTCCACTGCATGAATATAGAGGTGGATTGCGGCCGGCAGGTCCGGATCCATCGCGAGTGCCTGTTCGAGCGTCGCAACGATCTCGCCGGCACGTCCCTTCGGCGTCTCGCCGTCAGCCTCCCAGTAGTCCCAAGGCTGCAGGTTCATCAGAGCGTCGGCAAAGAGGACCTTGATGCTGGCGTCGTCGGGGAAGCGTGCGGCGACCCTGCCGACTGCCTCGGCCCACGCTTCGTCAAGCGCGCCGCGGTCCTGCTGCCGCTCGGCGGAGTAACGGGCGGCCAGCGCCTCGATCAGCGCCTGCTCCTTCTCGGTTGCACCATCCGCCAGCTCGCTTGCCCGCGTGATCGCCTCGAATGCGGGTGCGACCGCCTCGTCTCGCATTGCGTCGTTGATATTGGGGCCGAGGACGAGCGCCTCGCCCCAGAAGCACATGGCGCAGGTGGGGTCGAGGCGTTGTGCATGACGGAACGCCCGTCGTGCCTCGGCATGGTTGAATGCCCAGGCGAGCTTCAGCCCCTGGTCAAAGAACGCCTGAGCGCCCGGATTCACTGTCGTGATCTTATACATCCCGTTGCCGAGGCCGTCGTAGAGCGGCGGCGCGGCATCGGTATCGGCGGTCGGGCCGGGACGCTCGGCTGCGTATCCGACGCCGGGGTTGAAGAGCTCGGTCCTTCGCTGCGTCTCGTGAGCCGATGCCAGCGATGAGGAGAGGGCAACGGCGAGTGCGACGGCCGCCACAAAAGTGGGAGAGGTGGTCTGCACGAGATATCTCCTGTGGGTGGTCTGGGTAAAGGAGGCCCCGGCCTCTGGGACCGGGAGAGGTCGCTTGTCGTGTGCGCGGAGAATTAAGGCCGCGCCTCCAGGATCAGGTTGAACGGCGTCTCCGTTGCGCGGCGGAAGCGCGAGAAGCCGCCGCCGTCCGTGACGACCTCGCGCAGTTGCGTCTCGCCGGCCTGAGCGCCGAGCGCCGCGCCGACTTCCTGCGACAGCGAGGTCGGCACGCACACTATGGTCGAGGCCGCATAGTAGAGCCGCCCGACCGGGTTGAGGTTCTCCTCCAGCTTGTCGCGCGCCATCGGCTCCACGATCATCCAGGTGCCGTCCGGCTTCAGCGCCTTGCGGACGTGGCTCGCCGCGCCGGCCGGATCACCCATGTCGTGCAGGCAGTCGAAGAACGTCACCAGGTCGTAGTCATGGCCAGGGAAGCCCTTCGCCGGGCTCACCTCGAAGCGCACGTTCGGCGGAGCGCCGTGCGCCTTGGCGTGCGCGCGGGCCTCGAGGATCGACTTCTCATGGAAGTCGAACCCGACGAACTCCGAGTTCGGAAACGCCTTCGCCATGATGACGGTGGAGTAGCCGCAGCCGCAGCCGACGTCCGCGACGCTGGCGCCGCGTTCCAGCCGCTCCTTCACGCCGTCGAGCGCCGGCAGCCACTCTCCCACGAGGTGGTTGTGGTAGCCGGGGCGGAAGAAGCGCGCGATGGCGCAGAACAGGCAGCCTTCCTGGCGGTCCCATTCGACGCCCTTGCCGGTTCTGAACCCGGCTTCGACCATCGGCCGGTTGCCGAGCGCGCGCCCGGCCGACTCGAAGGCGTCGACCAGATAGACCGGGCTGTCCGTGTCGGCGAAGACCATCGCCTGCTCCGGCGGCAGTGCGAACCTGCCGGTCTCGGCATCGTAGGTCAGGTAGCCGGACGCCGCCTGGTGCGACAGCCACTCGCGCAAGTAGCGCTCCGACAGGTCGGTGTGGGTGGCGAGCTCCTTCGACGTTACCGGACCGAGATCGTTGAGGGCCCGGTAGAGCCCGAGATTGGCGCCGATCTGCACGAGGCCGATCGAATAGGCCCCGCCGAGGTCGTTCAGCACCTGGCCGACCAGGGCGTGCAGCTTCTCTTCCTGTATCATGTCCGCCCTCCAAGCAGTTGCCAGCGCCTGAGCCGCGGCGCGTAGCGGAAGTCCTGTTCGATCGTGTCGATGTGGCTCCGCGCCAGGCCGATATCTTTCAGCGCGTGGTCGTCGAGCGACTGCAGGATGCGCCTCGTCCGGGCGCGGGCGCGGGCCTCGGCCATGCGCCGGACGATGGCGGCAACGGCCGAGCCGGCGCTCTTGATAACGGCCTCGGTTTCGGAGGCTTGCGGGTGGGCCGGGCGATGCGTCGCCACGGCGGCGGTGCTGGTCATGGCGTTCTTCCTTCTTGGGCGGCCGCGGGAGGTGCGGCGATGGCCGGTGCTTAAGGGCGGGCGCGGCGGCAAGCTTGCAGAGCGCTCGGAGCTTGTGTGGAGATTTGCTGGACCTTAGACATCGCCGGATGCGTGAACGGCGGCCATGACCTACCGGTTCGAAACATTCGAGCTCGATACCGCCGCACAGGAGCTGCGTTGCGGCGGTGCGGCGGTGCCCGTCGAGCCGCAGGTCTTCGCGCTGCTCGTGTACCTGGTGGAGAACCGCGACCGGGTCGTCAGCCGCGACGACATCCTTGCCGCAGTCTGGCATGGCCGCATCGTCTCGGAGGCGGCCCTTTCGAGCCGGATAAAGGCGGCGCGGCAGGCGATCGGGGACAGCGGCGAGGCGCAGCGCCTGATCCGCACCGTTCACAAGCGAGGCTTCCGCTTCGTTGGCGACGTGGAAGCCCTCGATCCGATCCTGGACGCGGAGGCGCCGGCCGTGCACGCCGAAGTGTCCGCGCCTCCCGACCTCCTATCCGCCGGCGGCGGGCTCATCCTGCCCCACTCGTCGCAGCCCTCGATCGCGATCCTGCCGTTCCAGACCATCGGCGAGCCGGGCCTCTTGTCCGACGGCCTGGCCCACGACCTCATCACGCGGCTCGGCCGCACGCGCTGGCTCTTCGTGATCGCCCGCGGCAGCGCCTTCCGCTTCAAGGACTCCACGGAGGCTCCGGCTGCGATCGCCGGAAAGCTGGGCGTCCGCTATATCGCCCACGGCGCCGTGCAGACCGTCGGCCCGCGAATCCGCGTGCACGCCGCCCTGACCGATGCCACGAGCGGCGCCGAAGTCTGGTCGGAGCGCTTCGACCGCCGGCGCGACGACCTCTTCGCCATCCAGAGCGAGATGTCTGATGCGATCGCCGCGGCCGTTGAGACCCAGATCGAGCATCTGGAGCGCAGTCGCTCGCTCCTCAAGCCGTCGGAGAATCTCGACGCATGGGAAGCGTACCATCGCGGCTGCTGGCACATGTTCAAGTTCAGGCCCGAGCATTACGAGGAGGCCGAGCGCTTCTTCCAGCGCTCTGTGGAACTGGAGCCCTCGTCTCCGCGCCCATATTCCGGCCTCTCCTTCGTCCACTGGCAGCGGGCGTTCCTGGAGATTAGCAAGGACCGCGCCGGCGAGATCGCGCAGGCGATGGAGCTTGCCGAGAAGGCCATCGCGCTCGATCCGCGCGACCCGCAGGGATACAACGCGCTGGGCCGTGGCTTCCTCATCTCCGGAGACGTCCCGGCTGCGGAACGCGAGCTGCAGCGCGCGATCGACCTCAATCCGAGCTTCGCGATCGGCCAATACTCGCTCGGCTTCGCCTTGAGCTTTGTGGGGCTTTTCGAGGAAAGCCAGGAAGCGGTGACGCGCGCGCAGCGCCTCAGCCCGTTCGATCCCATGCGCTTTGCCATGATGTCGGTCAAGGCCATGAACCTTCTCCGCCTTGCGACGAAAGAGGAGGCGGCGGACATGATCGTGCAGGCGGTCGAGGAGTCGAACGCGCACTACCACATCCTCGCGATGGCCGCGGTGATCCTGCGCGCCGCGGGCAAGCCGCGAGAATCGAAGGCGTATCTCGCGAAGCTCCACGCCATCCGTCCCGGCTACGACTTCGCGGCCTACATGCGTGCCTTCCCGCTCTTCCGTACCGAGGAGATCGAGCACGTGCGTCAAGTCTTCGCGCGCTGAGCGGATCCACACCGAGCAAATCTATCCGGTCGAAACGACGCGTCGGGCTCAACCCCGGCCCGGGATTTGCTCATCAAGCAGGCCCTTCAGGGCCGGCGCGGCGCCCTATCGCTCCTGCAAGGGCACTATTCAGGGCCTTGTTGTTGCTCATCGGCAACAGCTCCCTGCTCGGCACACCAATTGCGGCAGAATTCGGGGACGAGCGAGGTCGAATCTGGCATTTCTTTGCCCTTCGGGCTTGGGGACGTCATGCATGACTGATCTGCTGCAAAGCGGAGCGCCTGCGGTCGGGCCGCTACAAGGAATTGAGCGGCCTCTTTGGGCTCGCCGTGCGGCGGGGCTCCGAGGGGCGGCGGACGGCCTCAGGCCCTTGCTGCCGCTCAGCCGGGAGTGGCTCGACAAGCGCATTGCGGGCGCCCTTGCCGAGGCCGTGCGTGCGGGATCGGGCTTTTATCTCGGAAGCTTCGCGGTGCGGCGGACCTTGGCCGATGCCGCCGTCCTGCACGTAAGTCCGCGCAGCATCGAGCGCCGCCTTCGGCATCGCGTGGCGGACGCAGGCGGCGTGCGGATCATCCGCGACCGGTTCCTGGGGGCGGGCGACTGGGGCGCGCTGCTCGACCGGCTCGACACCTCCTCGACATACCAAGAAGTGCGGGAAGTCGTGGAGGCGGGCCTTGACTATCGCCAGACGAACGCCTTCCAGCTGGCGCTGGAGCGGGCCGCGAGCGGGCACCCGCTCTGCCGCAATTACGTGGCTCTGAAGACGCCGGACCTCGTGGATCGGTACTTCCGCAGCATCGTCGACCTGGTGCGCTCAGTCACCGAGGCGGGCATTGTGCGTCGCGCCGAATACCGCCGCGTCTCGCACATCTTCGACAATTGTCGCGTGCGCCCGCCATGGATCGAGGCGGTCGAGTCCGACATCGGAGTGGCCATCGGGCCCGGCGGCGAGATCTATCGCTTCGCCTCCGGCAAGCACCGCATGGCGATCGCGCAGGCCTTGAGCATGGGATCGATGCCGGTGGAGGTTCGAATGGTGCACGCCGATTGGCTGCAGCGCCAGGTCGAGGCGTCGGGCCTGCGGCCTGTTGCGGCGCTCGAGCGCGGCCTGCAGGCGCTCTGTCAGGCCGCCGATCGCCCCTGAGGCATCGGGGCCGCGCTGCATAGATAGAAGAAGTAGCGCGAATCCGCGTTCCGAAGGACCAACTCCTTCGCCACGAGCGACCAGCCGTGCTCTCGAGCGATCCCGAGGAGTGTATCCTCGTCGTGGACGTGATTGACGATGCTGCGGTGAAGCCGTGCCTTGATCCGCTTCCTGAGGCCACGCCAGATCGGCCTCGCGTCTCGCGGTGGCCGTCCCTCGCGCGAGACCTTGGCCCCGAGCAGCAGGAACCGCGACCCGCTCTCGGCGAAGCTCCCGATCAGGCCCGACAGCGCCTTCAGCGGAAGCCAGTGCGCGAAGCGCGTACAGACGATCAGGTCGAACCCCTGATCGAGCGAGCGAAGCAGCGCCGGATCGAGAGCATCGCCCTCGATCAGACGCACGTTCGCTCCCGCGGCGACCCGCGTCCGCGCCTCCGCCAGCATGTGCTCCGACATGTCCACGCCGAGCACGGCCGCACCGTGCCGCTGGTAGACGGGCAGCCAGCGGCCCGTGCCGATCGGACAGTCGAGCACCGTGGCGGGCAGCACCAGCGCGTAGAGCCGCTCGAAGGCCTCGGCCTCCTTCCGCCAGCGGATATTGTCGCGGTAGGACTCGTAGGTCCGCGCCAGACGGCTGGCGTAGCGCGGCATGAAGCGGTTGCGGAGCCTGAGTGCGGTGACGAGAACCGGCATGAAGCCCGAAAGCGAGAGTGAGGAACGGGTCTGCCTTCTAGCCGCGATTCCCCGCGGCGTCAGCAGAACCGGTTGATCAGGCCCTCGAGAAGTTCCTGCCGGCCGGTCTTCGGCTGCGGTTCGAGCGAGCGCTCGTCGACATAGGCGGCGAGGTCGTCGAGGCTCTTCTTCCCGGCGAGTATGTCCTTGCCGAGAGCGCCGTCCCAGCCGGCATAGCGCTCGTCGACGAAACTCTGATACGATCCGTCCTCGATGATCGCCGCCGCGTTGAGCAATGCTTTGGCAGTCGCGTCCATCGAGCCGACATGCGCGTGGAGCAGATCGTCCGGCTCGAACGACTGGCGCCTCAGCTTGGCGTCGAAGTTCATTCCGCCGGTGGTGAAGCCGCCCGCGCGCAGGATCTCGATCATCATCAGCGTCAGCTCCGGCACGCTCATGGCGAACTGGTCCGTGTCCCACCCGAGCAGGTCGTCGCCACGGTTCAGGTCGAGCGAGCCGAGGATGCCGAGCGCCGCGGCGAGGTGGATCTCGTGCTGGAACGAATGGCCCGCGAGGATGGCGTGGTTCTGCTCGATGTTGATCTTGACCTTGTCTTCCAGGTCGTAGGCCTTGAGCATGCCGTATATCGTGCCGACGTCGAAGTCGTACTGGTGCTTGGTCGGCTCCTTCGGCTTCGGCTCGATGAGGATGGTGCCCTTGAAGCCGATCCTCTCCTTGTGCTCCACCACCATCGTGAGGAAGCGGCCGAGCTGCGCCAGCTCGCGCTTCATGTCGGTGTTGAGCAGCGTCTCGTAGCCCTCGCGCCCGCCCCACAGCACGTAGTTGGCGCCGCCGAGCTCGTGCGTCACGTCCATCGCGTTCTTCACCTGCGCGGCGGCATAGGCGAAGAGCTCCGGGTCCGGGTTGGTGGCGGCGCCCGCCATGAAGCGACGGTTGGAGAAGAGGTTGGCCGTGCCCCACAGAAGCCGTACCTTCGCCGTCTCCATCTTCTTCGCGAACACTTCGGCGATGGTGCGCACGTTGCGGTTCGTCTCCGCCAGCGTCTTTCCCTCCGGCGCGATGTCGCGGTCGTGGAAGGTGAAGAACGGAACGCCGAGCAGCTCGAACAGCTCGAAGGCGACGTCGGCCTTCTTGCGCGCGTCGTCCATCGTGTCGCCGAACCACGGGCGGAGGAACGTCTGGCCGCCGAACGGGTCGTTGCCCGGCCAGGTGAAGGAGTGCCAGTAGCAGACGGCGAAGCGGAAGTGCTCCTCCATGGTCTTGCCGAGCACGACCCGATCCGGATCGTACCAGCGGAAGGCGAGGGGGCCCGTGCTCTCCGGCCCTTCGTAGCGGATGGGTTTCTGGTCGCCGAAAAAACCGGTGCTCATGGCCGGATACTCATGAGGATAGTGCTCCCTTGATGGCAGGATAAAGGGCGCGGTAGCGCGCAAAGCCTTCTTGGTAGGTGCTCGCCTTCGCGGCGTCGGGCTCGATCGTCTCGTTGATCCTCGGCGGACGGCACACCTCAAGCGGGTCTGCCCCCTCCGCCGCGATGAGGCCGAGCCTCGCCGCGCCGAACGCGCCGCCGAAATCGCCCTCCGCCGGCACGTCGACCGGCACGTTGAGCACGTTCGCGATAATGCGCAGCCAGGCGTTCGAACGCGAGCCGCCACCCACCGCCGTCGCGCGCTCCACGCTGGTGCCGGCCGCCTTCAGCGCCTCCAGGCAGTCGGCGAAGGCGAACGCCACGCCCTCCATCACCGCGCGGGTGAGCGCGGCGCGCCCGGTGCCGTGCGACAGTCCCACGAAGCTGCCGCGCGCCTCCGTGTCGTTGTGCGGCGTGCGTTCCCCGGAGAGGTAGGGCAGGAAGTAGAGCGGCTCCTCGACCTCCGCGGCATCGTCGACCGCGCCCGCCAGCTCTGCGGCGCTCTGTCCGGTGATGCCCGCGAGCCATTCCAGCGACGCGGCGGCAGAGAGGATGACGCCCATCTGATGCCACGTGTCCGGCAGCGCATGGCAGAAGGCGTGCACGGCGCTCGCCGCGTTCGGACGGAACTTCTCGTTCGACACGAAGAGCACCCCCGAGGTCCCGAGCGAGACGAACGCCGCGCCCGGCGTGACCGTGCCGACGCCGCATGCCGACGCCGCATTGTCCCCCGCGCCGCCCGCGATAACCGGCGGCTTGTCCATGCCCCAGCGGCTCGCCAGCACGCCGCGCAGCTGCCCGGTCTGCTCCGTCCCTTCGCAGAGCTTCGGCATCTGGTCGCGATGCAGGTGCGTGGCGGCGAGGAGGTCGTCCGACCAGTCGCGCTTCGCCACGTCGAGCCACGACGTGCCGGCCGAATCCGACATGTCCGACGCGCAATCGCCTGAGAGCCAGAGGCGCACGAAGTCCTTCGGCAGGAGCACGCGCTGCACGTCGCCGAAGATCTTCGGCTCGTGCCTGTGCACCCAGACCAGCTTCGGTGCGGTGAAGCCGGGGAAGATGATGTTGCCGGTGATCTCGCGGAAGCGTGGATCGGCGTCGAGCTCCGCCGCCTCCTCGTGCGAGCGCCCGTCGTTCCACAGGATGCACGGCCGAAGCGGCCGGTCGGCATGGTCGAGAAGCGTGGCGCCGTGCATCTGCCCGGAGAGGCCGATGCCGCGCACCGCCTCGACCTCTCTCGCGTGCTGCTTCGCGAGCGCATCGATCGCAGCCGACGTGGCTTCCACCCAGCTCTGCGGGTCCTGCTCCGACCAGCCCGGATG
>CAZMJQ010000223.1:0-16244 GCA_964566475.1 uncultured Propylenella sp.
CCGCGGTCCCCCTCCCCCGCTGCGCGGGGGAGGAACCGCTCGCCGCACCGCCAAGTGCAATGCCCATCCGCAAGAGGGAGAGCGCCGCATGAGCGAGCTCGACGTCAATCCCGCCGGCATCGACCTGCCGCTCGAGCCGCGGCCGGGGCACTCGTCGCGCGGGCGGCTGGAACGGGTGCTGAGACGCGGCGAGTTCGCCGTGACGGCAGAGCTGAACCCGCCGGACTCCGCCGACCCGCAGGAGGTCTACGACCGCGCCTCGATCTTCGAGGGGTGGGTCGACGCCATCAACGCGGTCGACGCCTCCGGCGCCAACTGCCACATGTCGTCGGTCGGCATCTGCGCGCTCCTGACGCGCATGGGCTACGCGGTGGTGATGCAGGTCGCCTGCCGCGACCGCAACCGCATCGCCATCCAGGGCGATGTGCTTGGCGCCGCGGCGATGGGCGTCGCCAACGTGCTCTGCCTGACGGGCGACGGCGTGCAGGCGGGCGACCAGCCGGGCGCCATGCCGGTCTTCGACCTCGACTCCATGTCGCTGCTGGAGACCGTGCGCATCATGCGCGACGAGCAGCGCTTCCTTTCCGGACGCAGGATCACCTCGCCGCCGCACGTGTTCCTCGGCGCCGCGGCAAACCCGTTCTCGCCGCCGGTGGATTTCCGCCCGCACCGGCTCGCCAAGAAGATCGAGGCGGGGGCGCAGTTCGTGCAGACTCAATACTGCTTCGACATCGCGATGTTCGAGGATTACATGCGCCGCGTCCGCGAGATGGGACTCGACGAGAAGTGCTTCATCCTGGTCGGCGTCGGCCCCCTTGCTTCGGCGCGCGCCGCCAGATGGATCCGCGCCAACGTGCCCGGCATCCATATCCCCGACGCGGTCATCGCGCGGCTCGAGGGGGCGGAGAACCAGAGGCTCGAAGGCAAGAAGATCTGCATCGAGATGATCCAGGCCTGCCGCGAGATCGCCGGCGTCTCGGGCGTGCACGTCATGGCCTACCGCCAGGAGGAGCTGGTGGCCGAGATCGTGCACGAATCCGGCGTCCTCAGCGGCCGCCGGCCGTGGCGCCGGCAGCCGAGCCCGGACGATTCAATCGTCGCCGAGCGGCTGCAGGAAATCCTCGCCGAGCAACCGCGTATCGATCCGAGCGCCGCGGCGGCGGAAGCCGCGTCGCAGGCGCGCGAGGATGCCGATGAGCCCGCCACTTGAAGGGCGGGACATAAGGATATAAAGAACTCTTTATACGAACAACAGGGCAGACCTCATGACGCGTACAGTCCTGGCTTCGGCCAAGAAGGAAGTGGTGATCGGCTTCGACCAGCCGTTCTGCGTGATCGGCGAGCGCATCAATCCGACGGGGCGCAAGAAGCTGGCCGCCGAGATGGTGGAAGGCAATTTCGAGACGGTGAAGAAGGATGCGCTGGACCAGGTGGCGGCGGGCGCGCTGGTGCTCGACGTGAACGCCGGCGTCACCGCGGTCGACCCCAACACCACGGAGCCGCCTCTTCTGGTCGAGACGATCAAGATCGTGCAGAGCCTGGTGAGCTGCCCGATCTGCATCGATTCGTCCGTTCCCGCCGCCCTGAAGGCGGGGCTGGAGGTCGCCGTGGGCCGGCCGCTCGTCAACTCCGTCACCGGCGAGGAGGACCGGCTGGAATCGATCCTGCCGCTTGTAAAGAAGTACGACGTGCCGGTGATCGCCATCTCCAACGACGAGAGCGGCATCTCCGAGGACCCGGACGTGCGCTTCGCCGTCGCCAAGAAGATCGTGGAGCGCGCCATGGACTACGGCATCAAGCCGGAGGACGTGGTCGTCGACCCGCTGGTCATGCCGATCGGCGCCATGGGCACGGCCGGGCGGCAGGTGTTCACGCTGGTGCGGCGGCTGCGCGAGGAGCTGAAGGTCAACACCAGCTGCGGCGCGTCGAACATCTCCTTCGGCATCCCGCACCGGCACGGCATCAACGCCGCCTTCCTGCCGATGGCGATCGCCGCGGGCATGACGTCGGCGATCATGAACCCGCTCCGCCCGCAGGAGATCGAGGCGGTGCGCGCGGCGAACGTGCTGATGGGGACCGACAAGGACTGCATGACCTGGATCCGGACGTATCGCGATCACGTGCCGGCGAGCGCGGCGGCTCCCGGGCCGGCCGGCGGCGAGCGCAACCATGCCGCCGCCGAGGTCGCTGCCCCGGAAGGCGGCCGCCGCCGCGGAGGGCGAGAAGCGAGACGGGCGAGGCTGGGGGGATGAGGCCTCTGCCTTCCCCCTCCCCCTTGCGGGGGAGGGTTTGGGCGGGGGACGGCCAACGCTACTTGGATAGCAGGGATCTGACGTCTTCGACCAGATATGACTTGTGACCGCAAGAATTCACGAACCCAGCCAAGTGCGTGAAATGAGAGGCGCGGTTGTTCAGATATTCTGAGATTTCGCGCGAGAGCCGTTCTTTCTCCTCGTCGAGGGTAGGAAAGATAATATCGTCATCGGCAGTTTCGCCCGGCCGTCGCGTAGCTGTCGCGTCCGAACCTTGCACAGTTCGGTGCTCGTCAACCGCGATTGTGCTCTCGATGAAATTGATGTCCAACAATGTCCGGGAGAGGCTTCGTGCCTCCTCAAGAACTTCCTGGCTCAAGGCGACGCACTCGACTAGTGCCTCGAGGCCAAGCACTTCAGTCCGGGCCGAAGCCCGGTCCCAGACCGGAAATCCGAACGGGAGGATATCGGCGCTCGTCAGCTCGTCCGCGCCCGCGCTCGAAGTCAGCAGCAGGAGTGCCAGCAGCGACGTCCTCATCACCTTCCCCGAGGGCGGTCGTAACACCATAGGCGGGCTTTCGCTGCGAATACAAGCATACGCCAAATGACGGAGCAGGCCAAAGACGCGCTCGTGCTCTTCATGCCCTCGGGCAGGCGGGGGCGGTTTCCGCTCGGCACGCCGGTGCTCGACGCGGCGCGCTCGCTCGGCGTCTATATCGAGAGCGTGTGCGGCGGGCGCGGCATCTGCGGGCGCTGCCAGATCCAGGTGCAGGAAGGCCGCTTCGCCAAGCACGCCATCACGTCGTCCAACGCGCATCTGTCGGAGTTCACCGAGACGGAGGCACGCTACGTGTCAAAGCGCGGCGAGCTGGCCGAGCAGCGCCGCCTCTCCTGCTCCGCCACCATCCAGGGCGACCTGGTGGTCGACGTGCCGCAGGACGTGCAGATCAACCGGCAGATCGTCAGGAAGCGCGCGGAGACGCGGGCGATCGAGCGCGATCCCGCCACGCAGCTTTGCTACGTGGAGGTCGACGAGCCGGACATGCACAAGCCGCTCGGCGACGCCGACCGCCTGCTTCGCGCCCTCAAGGAGCAATGGCACTTCGAGTCGGCCGAGATCGATTTCCGCCTGCTTCCGCGCGTGCAGAAGAGGCTGCGGAAGGGCGACTGGAAGGTGACCGCCGCCGTCAATATCAGGCCGGACGGCACCGCGGACGTGATCGATCTGTGGGCGGGGCTGAAGAACTTCGGCTGCGGCGTCGCCGTCGACATCGGCTCCACCACCATCGCCTGCCACCTGTCGTCGCTCCTGTCGGGCCGCACGCTGGCGTCGGCCGGCGCGCCCAACCCGCAGATCCGCTTCGGCGAGGACCTGATGAGCCGCGTCTCCTACGTGATGATGAATCCCGAGGGGCGCGAGCAGATGACGAAGGCGGTGCGCGGGGCGGTCGGCATGCTGATCGGCAAGGTGTGCGCCGAGGCCGGAGTCGATGCGGAGGACATTCTCGACTGCGTTTTCGTCGGCAACCCGATCATGCATCACCTCTTCCTCGGCATCGACCCGACCGAGCTCGGCGGCGCGCCGTTCGCGCTCGCCACGTCCGGGGCTCTCAACTTCCGCGCCAGCGACATCGGCCTGCCGGTGAACGAGGGCGCGCGCGTCTACACCCTTCCCTGCATCGCGGGGCATGTCGGCGCCGATTCCGCCGCCGCCACCCTGTCGGAGGGCCCGCATCGCGGCGACGAGATCACCCTCCTCGTCGACGTAGGCACGAACGCGGAGATCGTGCTCGGCAACAAGGCGCGGCTGGTCGCCGCCTCCTCGCCGACCGGCCCGGCCTTCGAGGGCGCGGAGATTTCCGGCGGACAGCGCGCCGCGCCGGGCGCCGTCGAGCGCGTGCGCATCGATCCGGAGACTCTGGAGGCGCGGGTCAAGGTGATCGGCTGCGACGAGTGGTCGAACGAGCCCGCCTTCGAAGGCAACGCCGGCGGCGTCGGCGTCACCGGCATCTGCGGCTCCGGCATCATCGAGGCGATCGGCGAGATGTTCCTGGCCGGCATCATCAGCCCCGACGGAGTGATCGACGGCTCACTCGCTTCGAAGTCGAGCCGCATCGTCAAGACGGGCCGCACCTATGCCTACGTGCTGTGGCCCGGCGATGCGGCGAAGAGCCGGCAGGAGATCCGCATCCTGCAGACCGACGTGCGCTCCATCCAGCTCGCCAAGGCGGCGCTCTACGCAGGCGCGCGGCTGCTGATGGACAAGCTCGGCATCGAGCGCGTCGACCGGATCAAGCTGGCCGGCGCGTTCGGCAACTATATCGACCCGAAATACGCCATGGTGATCGGGCTCGTGCCCGACTGCGCGCTGGACAAGATCGCCGGCGTCGGAAACGCGGCGGGGACCGGCGCCCGCATGGCGCTCCTCAACAAGGGCTATCGCCGCGAGATCGAGGAGCTCGTGCGGCGTATCGAGAAGATCGAGACGGCGATGGAGACGCGCTTCCAGGAGCACTTCGTCAACGCCATGGCCTTCCCCAACAAGGCGGAGCCTTTCCCGAACCTCGAGGCGGCCGTGCCGCTCCCCCGCCCGCGCCAGCCCGCAGGGGCGGGCGACGGCGGCGAACGGCGCCGCCGCGGCGGCCGCGCCGCCCGTCATGCCGCCGAGTGAGCGAAGTCGACCCTCCGGCGGCGCGGCGATCACGATCCGGTAACCACGCGGAAAGGTTAACGCGGGGCATTTTATCCGATGGAACCCGCCTGCTGGTAATGGTCAGGCTGCACCACCGGCGGGAGCCAGAACATGAGCGAGCTCGCCCTCGCGGGCGTCGCGCGGCGCGGCGTTACCCATACGGCGACGACGCCGCGGGCGCCGGCGCGGCATCCACTTGCGGCCGACGTCCTGGTGGGGGCCGAAGCCTACCAGGACCTTCGCGACGAGTGGCATCGGCTGGCGGAGCTGCAGAGCACGGCGGTCCTCTTCCAGATGCCGGAGATGCTCGCGGCCTGGGCGCGCCACGTCGTGCCGGGAGGCCGCGCCCGTTCGCTGGCGACTGTCGTCGTCAGGCACGAGGCGCGCGTCGTCCTGATCTGGCCGCTTCTGGTGACGCGACGCGGCCCGTTCCGCATCGCCTCCGGCGCGGGCTCTCCCATAGGCCAGTACGACGAGGTGTTGCTCGATCCCGACTATGACGGCGAGACGGCTCTCTCCGAAGCGCTCGCGGCGCTGTCGAGGAGCGTCGGTCCCGATCTGATCTTTCTCGAGCGGGTGCGGGCCGACAGCGCGCTACGCGCCGCCCTGCCGAACGCGGCACCGCTCTCCTGGGCGGAAGGAGCGCCCTACACCGACCTCTCCGATGGCATGGACAGCGTCAGAGCCACACGGAAGCCGCGCGTCCTGCGCCAGCAGAAGAAGCGGGTGCGCACCTTCGCCCAGAGCGGAAAGGTCGAGTTCAACATCGCGGCGAGCCCCGACGAAGCCAAAGCCTGGCTCGGCGAGGCCCTCGCGCTGAAGCGCGACTGGCTGTGTCAGACCGGCCGCGTCAGCCGAGCCTTCATGACGCCCTCCACGTCCGAATGCCTCATGGAACTCGCGCGGGCGCTCTGCGTCGCAGACGCCTCGCTGCGCATGGTCGTCTCCCGGCTCGCCCTCGACGGCCGCACCGCGGCGATCGAGGTGGGGTTCCGTCATCGCGGGTCGTACCACCTCTATATCGGCGCCTTTCAGCCCGAGTTCGCCAAGCTCGGCCCTGGTAACGTGCTGACCGAGAAGATGCTGGAATGGTGCGTCGCCAACGGCGTGAATCGCTATGACATGCTGGCGCCGCGCTCCCGCAACAAGCGCGAATGGCAGTCGAACGAAGTCGCGATCGTCGATTTCGCTTTTCCCCTCACCTTCTCCGGGCGGCTCTACGCCGAGCTGGTGATGAAGCGAGCAGAGCCGATGCTGCGAGACCTCTTCTACGTGCTGCCGCCGCGCGTGCGTTCCTTCGTAGCGCGGACAGCGCTGAGGATGTAGCGCGGGGCGCCCAGCGCCGCAGACTGGGGACAATCCGAAGACCAATCGCGTGCAGTATCTGCCCGAGGTGCGGCTCGGGACGATGGTCGTTCCGTGAATAGCCGGACCGAGCTCATCGGCGCGGACTTTCTTTTGAGTTCTGACGCGTTGGCGCCAGCCTGCAGGGGCCAATAGGCTCCGACTCTCAGGAGCGCCTCCGGTCGGGCCTGCAATGGGCCTTGCTGCATATGCCGGTCGGCGCCCGCTCGTTCCCGAGCGCCTGTTGCTGCAGCTTTGAGAGACGGGCCGCCCTCACCGATCCGATCCCGGCGAGCCCTCCGGGCTACTCCTAAGCGACGCCGAGCTTCTTGTGCAGCTTGCTCGAGGAGGAGGTGTGCTGGAAGACGACGCGCTCGTCCGGGTGGACGATGTGCTTGGCCGCGTGCGACATGAGCGCGGCCTCGTGGAAGCCACACAGGATAAGCTTCAGCTTGCCCGGGTACCAGTTGATGTCGCCGATGGCGAAGATGCCCGGCTCCGAGGTCTCGAACCTCTCCGTGTCGACCACGATGCGGTTCTCATGGAGGTTGATCCCCCATTCCGCCACCGGCCCTAGCTTCATGGTCAGGCCGAAGAACGGCAGCATGCGCGTGCACTGGAACTCATCGTCGCCGTCCGGCCCCTTGACGACGACCGACTGAAGCGCGCCGTCGGCGCCCTTCAGCTCCGTCACCTGGCCCTGCTGGAAGCGTACCTTCCCCTCGGCCTCCAGCGCGCGCATCTTGTTCACGGTGTCGGGCGCGGCGCGGAACTCCGGGCGCCTGTGCACCAACGTCAGGCTCCTGGCGAGCGGCTGGAGGTTGAGCGTCCAGTCGAGGGCCGAATCGCCGCCGCCGACGATCACGATATGATGGTCGCGGAAATCCTCCATGCGGCGCACCGAGTAGAAGACGCTCCGGCCGTCGTAGGCCTCCACGCCCGGGATCGGGGGACGCTTCGGCTGGAACGAGCCGCCGCCTGCGGCGATGACCACGGCCTTGCAGCCAATGACGGTCCCGGCGTCGGTTGCGATCCGGAAGCCGGTCGCGGTGCGCTCGAGCGAACTCACCATCTCGTTGAAATGAAACACCGCCTCGAAGGGAGCGATCTGCTTCATCAGCCGGTCGATGAGCTCCTGCGCGGACGTCTCCGGCAGCCCGGGAATATCGAAGATCGGCTTCTCCGGATAAAGCTCCGCGCACTGACCGCCGGGGCGGTCGAGGATGTCGATCAGGTGGCAGTTGAGGTCGAGCAGCCCCAGCTCGAAGACGGCGAACAGGCCGCAGGGGCCGGCGCCGACGATCACCACATCCGTTTCGGCGTGCTCGGCCATGGAGCGACGACGCCGCTTCAGGCTTGTCGTTCGGGGACGGTCACCACCAGCCCGTCGAGCTCGTCGGTGACGCGTATCTGGCAGGAGAGCCGCGAGCCCGGGCGGACGTCATAGGCAAAATCGAGCATATCTTCCTCCATCGGCTCCGGCTCTCCTGCGGCCGGTCGCCAGTCCTCCGCCACGTAGACGTGACATGTCGCGCAAGCGCAGGCGCCCCCGCACTCCGCCTCGATGCCCGGAACGCCATTGCGGACGGCATTTTCCATCACCGTGGAACCGTTCTCCGCCTCGACTTCGTAATGTGCCCCGTCTGCTCCGATGAAGGTTATTCTTGCCATACTCGTCCGGGAGGAAAGACCGCCCGGATGTAGACGCGTGGCGAGGCGAGTCAAGGCGGGGGCTGCGGCCGCGAACGCGGATGCTCGAAGGCAGTGGCGTCTCAGATGCCGACCTGGCGCACATAGGCGACGGTCTCGTCCACGGCTTGCCTCAGCTGCGCGAGATCTGGCTCGTCCGCGGCGATCTGAGTCTCCAGCGCGCGCGCCTCATGGCCGAGCTTGGCAGCGCCGGTGTTGCGCGCCAGCGCGATCAGCGCCCGCAGCCTCTCGCCGCGCAACTGCCCGTCGGGCGCGTCCTCCACCTGCTGCATGAGGCGCTGAACCTCCGCCAGGAAGAGCGCCAGAACCTCGACCTGCTGGGCCGCGTCGGCATTGCTGGCGCGGCTAAGCTGGGCGGCATCGAAAACGGGGAGGGTGTTGGTCGACATCTCAGTCCGGCTCGTTCCTGCGCACCGATTCGCTTCATGAACTCAGACGCGACATCCGTCGCCGTCCCCAGGTCGTTACCATGCTTTCGTTTTTCGTTGCACAACCCCGGTCGGTCACGGATTTTTCCTTTCAACTGTGACACTGTGGCACTACAATCAGCCGCGGACAAGCGCGGGGAGGCGGACCCACGGCGGCCAGAATTCCGCCAGCTTTCGGTTTCTTGTAGGCCGGCCGGGAGCGGGGGCGGACTTCGACCGACGAAACTGTGGAAGACGTTGCGTGTGTGTTCGCGCGGCGTCGTTCCGAGAGCCGTCGCCTGCCGCCTGGGCGGCAGCGCGTCCGTTATGTGCAGAGTACGGACGAAGGCGAGTTGCGTATGAGTAAGTTCCGGAAGGCCGATACGACGGAGTCCGCCCTCCACGCGGTGGAAGAGGCGTTGAAGATCGATTTCAAGGGCGGCGTGAAATCCGGTGCGGCGGGCGTTGCAAAGAAGGTCAAGAGAATGGCGATAGGGACGGGTGCGCCGACGGCGCGGCAGAACTCGGCGGGCGAGGACGCCGACGGCGCAGCAGCAGGCCAGGATCGAAACCGTCAGACACCAGAGCGAGGCAAGACGTCGGAAAGAAGCCGGGCGCGCCGCGCGGCCAACGACGACGTGCGCTCGGTGGGGAACCTGCTCTACGCCCTGCAGCGCCGCCCCTCCTACACGCCCTTCTGGGTGGCGCTCGGCCTGACCGTCGCGTGGGCGGGGCTCGGCATCTCGTTCGGGCTCAGCGTCTGGGGCGACGAGATCGCCGCGCTTGGCACGGTGGAGGACGTCCGCTCCACCCCGCAGCTCCTCGGCCTGACGATCGGCATACTCGCGCCGGTGCTCCTTTTCTGGGGAATCGCGGCGCTGGTCTGGCGCAGCCAGGAGCTGCGCATGGTGTCGCGCACCATGACCGAAGTCGCGCTGCGCCTGGCGGAGCCTGAGAACATCGCGAAGGAATCCGTGGTGACGGTCAGCCAGGCCATCCGACGCGAGGTGGCGGCGATGGGCGACGGGATCGAGCGCGCGCTGGCCCGCGCGAGCGAGCTGGAGGTGCTGGTCCACAACGAGGTGGCCTCGCTGGAGCGCTCCTACACCGACAACGAGCTGCGCGTGCGACGCCTCATCGACGAGCTGGTGACGGAGCGTGAGGCGATCGTCCAGAACGCGGAGCGCGTGCGCCAGGCGATCCGCGGCTCGCACGATTCCTTCTCCGCCGACCTCGCCGGCATCACCGACCAGATCGCGGTGGCTGCCGACAGCTCCGCCAAGCGCATCTCCGACCTCCTGGCCGCCCGCAGCCAGACCATCACCCAGAGCATCGGCGACACCGGCGAGCAGGTCGTAGGCCTCCTTGCGACGCGCAGCGACAGCCTATTCAACCGGCTGAACGAGGCAGGCGACAAGCTCTCCGACACCATCATCAATCGCGGCGATCTCCTTGTGGAGCGCCTCAACAGCGCGGTCGCCAACGTCTCCGAGACGTTCCTGGAGAACAGCGACGTCATGGTCGACCGGCTGAGCCGGACGACGCAGAACCTCTCCGACAGCTTCACCGAGCGCGCCGAGACATTGCTGGAGCGCATCACCGTTTCGAGCGAGGGCTTCACCGACTCGCTGCTGGCACGCGGCGACGACCTCCTTGGGCGGCTGGAGAACTCCAGCGGCAACACGCTGGAATCGTTCTCGCAGCGCGGCGTCGAGCTGGTCGGCGAGATCACCAAGGCCGGCGAGCAGCTGAGCCGCCGTGTGGCGGCAAGCGGCCAGCACGCCACGCAGCAGATGAACGAGGCGGGCACCGCGTTCACCGACGCCATGGAGGCGCAGACGCGCGACATCGAGGCGAGGCTGCACCAGGCGGAGGAGCGGCTCGACACCTCGCTGATCGACCGCGCCGGCGCCGTGATCGAGCGCTTCGAGGACGCCGGCAACAAGATCTACAACGCGGTTACGGTGGACGGCGAAGCGCTGGTGCAGCGGCTCGGCACGCGCGCCGAGGAGATCGTCGACCTCGTCTCCAACCAGGCCGACAGCACGACGGGACGCATCGAGCGCGCTGCAGAGATCGTCAGCACGGCGCTCGAGGCGCGCTCAAAGGCCGTGATCGAGCATCTGGGCGAATCCGGCCAGAGCGTCTCGCAGGCGATGAGCGCGCAGCTCGAGGAGGCGCGCCGGTCGCTCGTCACCGCGTCCGACCGGCTGGACGGCGCCGGCCGCTCGGTGGTGGAGTCGCTCGACCGCCAGATCAACGAAGCGGAGTCGATCCTCGTCTCGGCCAACGACCGCCTGATCGGCACCGGGCGCACGGTGGAGAGCACCCTGCGCAACCAGATCGAGGTCGTGGAGGGCGAGCTTGCCGCCGCCGGCGAGCGGTTCAGCAGCCTCGGGTCGGAGGCGCAGCAGACCCTCGCGTCGCAAGTCGACGGCATCGAATCCGCCGTCGCGTCGGTCGAGCAGCGGATCGGCGGCGCCGGCGAGAGGCTTGTGGAGAGCCTGAACAGCCAGGTCTCGAACGTCGATGCCGCCCTCGCCTCGGCCGATCAGCGGTTCCGCCAGACGGGCGAAGAGATCGGCGACGGCGTCTCCGCCCAGATCGCCCGCATCGACAGCTCGGTGGACGCGGCCCGCCGCGGCCTCGGGGCAACCGGAGAGCAGCTCGCCGGCGAGATCAGCGCCCAGATCGCATCGGTCGATGCCGCAATCGCGGCAGCCGGCGAGCGTGTCCTCGGCGACATCAACCGCAACGCGGGCGCCGTGGAGCAGGTTCTCTCCGCGGCAAACGAGCGCTTCGGCAAGACGGGCGACACTGTCGCGACGACGATCGGTGCGCAGGTGGAGCGCGTGGAGGCCAGCATCGCGGAAGCCGGACAGCGCCTCGACGACGGCGGATTGCGCATCTCCGGCGATATTGAGCGGCACGTGGAGCGCGTCGAGAGCAGCATCGCCGAGGCGAGCCGCCACTTCGACGAGGGCAGTGCCCGCATCTCCGGGAGCATCGAGCAGCAGATCGAGCGCGTGGAAGGCAGCATCGTCGAGGCGAGCCGCCGCTTCGACGAAGGCAGCGACCGCATCTCCGGCGACATCGACCGGCAGGTGGAGCGCGTGGAAAGCACCATCTCCCGGGCCGGCGAGCGCTTCGACGAAGGCGCCACGCGCGTGACCGGGGACATCGAACGGCAGGTCGCACGCATCGAGGAAACCATCTCGCAGGTGGGCGAGCGCTTCGACAGCAGCGGCGTTCGCATGGCCGCCGACATCGAGCGGCAGGTGGAGCGGGTTGAAGCGACCATCACAGAGGCCGGGCAGCGGCTCGACGAAGGCGGCAAGCGCGCATCGGCCGACATCGAGCGGCAGATCGGCGCGGTCAACTCCGCGCTGGACGTGGCCAGCGAGCGCTTCCAGAAGGCCGGTGTCGACATGACGCTGGAGGTCGGCATGCAGGTGGAGCGGATCGAGGGCGCGGTGGCCTCCGCGTCCGAGCAGCTCGGCGGCTCGGGCGAAAAGCTGGTCGGCGACATCAGCCGCCAGATCGGCTCGATCGACGCGGCGCTCGCGGCCGCCAGCGACCGCATGTCGTCCACCGGCGACCGGATCGCAGCCAATATCGACGAGAAGATCGAGAACGTCGAAGGCCGTCTGGCCCGCGCCAACGACCGCCTCAACAGCTCGGGCGACCGGATCGCCGGCAATGTCGTGCAGCAGCTCGGCAGCATCGAAGCCGCCCTCGCCCTCGCCGACGAGCGCCTGGACACCGCCGGCAAGGAGCTCGCCGGCAATATCGGCGAGCAGATGAAGACGGTGGAGACGACGCTGGAGGACGCGCAGAACCGCTTCCAGACGTCGGGGCGCGAGACCTCGGAGCATATCCGTCAGCAGATGGACGCCCTGCAGGACATCATCACCTCGACGGGCGAGCAGACCGCCTCGCAGCTCACGGCGCGCGGCGACGACCTGCGCCAGCAGATCGAGTCGAACATCGAGCGCATATCCGACGTGCTCGACAACCGCGGCGGCGTGCTGACCGCTACGCTCGGCGACCGCAGCGCAGCGCTCGGCTCGCTCATCGACACGCGCGTCGCGCAGATCGGCGAAACGCTCGATTCCCGCCTCACCGGCTTCGAGAGCCGCCTGTCGGAGAGCGCCGAGGCCGCCGCCATCCGCCTTGCCTCGTCCGCCAGCACCATCGAGATCGCGGTGGAGGGCCGCCTCGCCGGCTTCGAGAACCGGGTCACCGCGCGCATCGGCGAGGTGACGCAGAACTTCTCCGAGCGGGCCGACGGCTTCGCCAACACGCTCGACGACCGGCTGGAGCGCATCAACTCCACGCTCGACTCGCGGGCGCGCCAGATCAGCGAGACGCTCGTCGCCCGCACGCGGGAGATGGCTGCCGCCTTCCACGAGGGCCACAACGAGATGTCTGCGGCGCTCGATACGCGCCTGCAGACGCTCGGGGATCAGCTCTCCGAGCGCACCCACGAGCTGACCGAGACGATCGCCAACCGGATGATGGAGATCAACCAGGGCTTTGGCGAGCGGCTGCTGGCGCTGGAAGGCAATTTCAGCGACCGCGCCAACTCGTTGCAGGCGACGCTCTCCGCCACAAGCGGCATGCTGAACGAGAAGACGGAGACATTGCAGACGACCCTGCAGGCGCGCCACGCCGATCTCTCCAGCCTGATCGACACGCAGGCGCACTCGCTCCTCAACGCTCTCGACACGCGCCAGGAATCCTTCGCGCAGGACTTCCAGGCCCGCCACTCAGACCTCACGAGCCTGCTCGACACGCGCGCAAGCTCGCTGCTCAGCGCCCTGGACACGCGCAAGACATCAATCGCGGAAGACCTGGAGGCGCGGAACGCGGACCTCTCCGCGCTGCTGGAATCACGCTCCAGCTCGCTACTCGGCGCACTCGACACCCGCAGAGACTCGCTCGCGCAGAACCTGGAGGCGCGGAACACGGACCTCTCCGCGCTGCTGGAATCCAGCTCAAGCTCACTGCTCGGCGCGCTCGATACGCGCAGGGAGTCGCTCGCGCAGAACCTGGAGGCACGGAACACGGACCTCTCCGCGCTGCTGGAATCCAGCTCAAGCTCACTGCTCGGCGCGCTCGATACGCGCAGGGAGTCGCTCGCGCAGGACCTGGAGGCGCGAAACGCCGACCTCTCCACCCTGCTGGAAACGCAGTCGGGCACGCTGCTCAGCGCGCTCGATACGCGCCGGGAGTCCTTCACGCAGGACCTTCAGAGAAGCAGCAGCGCGCTTCTGGAGGGCGTCGACGGCCGCTCCAGGGGCATCTCGGAGAGCCTGGAGCTCACGACCCGCGCCATGCTTGACGAGCTCGACCAGCGCCGCGAGCGCATGGTCGAGGAGCTGGAAGGGCACGGCCGGAGCGTGGTCGATTCGATCGCGCATCAGGGATCCGCCTCGACGACCGCCCTCGACGCCAACGTGCGCGGGCTGCTTTCGACGCTCGCCACGCAGACGAAGTCGATCATCGACGCGATGGCCGGCAACAACGATCTCGTGCGCAACGAGATGCAGGAGATGGTCACGCGCCTGGAGAGCACCAACAACGACCTGCAGGTGGTGCTCGGCAACACCGGCGAGCAGATCGCCAGCATCGAGAGCAACCTATCCGGCCAGGTCGGCACGCTCCGCGACGCGCTCGAGGCGGCCGCGCACAACACCAGCGAGTCGCACGCGCTGCTCTCCGACCAGGTGAAGACGCTCCGCGACGTCTCGACTTACGTGCTGCGCGACATCTCGGCGATGGCCTCGCAGTTCGGCGACCAGACGCAGGCGCTGAGCAGCATCACCTCGCGCCTCTCGGAGACCAATCAGCAGATGGAGACGGGTCTCGGCGAACGCCGGCAGGCGCTGGAGGAGATCGCCTCCGGTCTGGCGCAGGAGGTGGCGTCCGTGGAGGACCGCCTCACCCGCCTCACGACGGTGCTGTCGGAGACACTCGGCGGCGCGGAGGAGAAGATCACGACCCTCGCCACCACCGTGCGCGAGCGCGCCGAGGAGACCACCAGGCACGCGAGCGAAGCGCTGACCGGACGCCTGACCACCGCGCAGGAGGAGATCGCCACATTCTCCGCGGAGCTGTTCCGGCTGGGCGAGAGCCTCGGCCGCGTGACCGAGGAATCGACGCGCAGCGCGTCGGGCCGCATCGCCGAGACGCTGAGGGCGGCCGAGCAGCGCATCCAGGAGGTCTCGGAGACGATCGGACGCATGACGGAGGAAGCCGCGGGCGGCTCCGCCGGCGTGCTGGCGGAAGCGCTGGCGAGCGCCGAGCAGCGCGTCGCGGAGCTCAACACCATGCTCGGCGACCGCGCCGAGGAGGCCGCGCGCAACGCCATCAGCCAGTTCGAGACGATGCGCCTCGCGGCAATTGCGGAAGGCAAGCGCGCGGTGGAAGGCGTGGAGGCCGCGCGGCTCTCGCTGGAGGAGCGGGTCCGCGAGGCCACGCAAGGCTCCGGCGACGAGCTGCGCAAGGCCACCACCTCGCTGGTGGAGGAGGTGACGCAGGCCGTGACAGAGGCGACGCAGCGCTTTGCCTCCACGGCCGACGACCTGCGCAAGGCCGCGCTCGACATGCAGCGCGAGCTTGGCGAGACGCGCACCGAGCTTCAGAAGGGCGTGCTGGAGATGCCGGAAGAGGCGCGCGAGGCCAGCCTCGCCATGCGTCGCGTCATCGCCGAGCAGATCGAGGCGATCAACGAGCTTTCGAAGATCGTGGCGCGGAGCGCGGGCGAAGTCCTCGCAGCGGCGCCAACACCGGCGCCCTCGCCTGCTCCCGAGCCGACGCTGCCGCCGGCGGCCGGGCCGAAGGTGGAGCCGGCGAAGCAGGCGGCTCCCCCGCCCGAGCCGGTGCGCCGGGAGCCTGCCCCGCGGCCGGCGAAGCCGCCCGAGCCGAGGGCGGTCTCGGCCGAGCCGTTCGGCAGGCCTACCGGCGCCCGACCCGCGAAGCCGAAGGAAGCCGCTCCGAGCGAAGCGCCGGAGACCGAGGCGGCTGCGCCCAAGCCTTCAAGGCCGAAGCCCGGCAACGGCGAGGCGCGGGGCGGATGGGTGGCCGATCTTCTGCGCCGCGCCTCCACCGACGAGGAGGAGGCCGAGCAGCCGACCGACGCGGGAGAGGCGAAACGCTCCGGCAGCCGCTCTCCGGCGCAGGTGGTGGACTCGCTCAACTCGCTGTCGATCGACATCGCCCGGGCGATCGACCACGAGGCGTCCGTCGAGCTGTGGGACCGCTACAAGCGCGGCGAGCGCAACGTCTTCACGCGGCGGCTCTATACGCTGCAGGGGCAGAAGACGTTCGACGAGCTGCGCCGCAAGTACGAGCAGGACACCGAGTTCCGCCGCGCGGTCGACAACTATATCGGCGACTTCGAGCGGCTGCTTGCGCAGGTCTCGAAGGACGACGGCGATCCCGCGGTGTCGCGCACCTACCTGACGTCGGATACGGGCAAGGTCTACACGATGCTCGCCCATGCGGCAGGACGGCTGAGCTGAGCAGGACGCCGTAGGCGTAGCCCGGATGGAGCGAAGCGAAATCCGGGATCGGAGCGAGCCTCATCGAAGACCCGGATCGCGCGCCTTCGGCGCTCCATCCGGGCTACGACGCCGGCTCTACCGCAGGGCCCAGTCGACGATCTCGGCGAAGGCCAGGTCCATGGCATAGTCGAGCGAGTGCACGACAGCGCCGGGCTGGGTGGATTCCACCGACACGAGATGGCGGAAGACGCGCGAGCGCACGATGCGCCCGTTCGTGTCGTCCATCACCTTGACCGCGAGGTCGACGAGCGCCCCCTCGGTCGTCAGCTCG
>CAZMJQ010000224.1:0-7389 GCA_964566475.1 uncultured Propylenella sp.
GTGACGGCCCTGCCGAGCCCGTGCGCGATCTCCTTCACGCCGTTCTTGAGGATGGCGTGGCGGTCCGCCATCTCCAGCGCATCGGCGTAGCGGACGTTGATCTCCTCCTGCCCCGGCCCCCATTCGCCCTTGGAGTTCTCCACCGGGATGCCGGCGCCCTGCAGCCCCTTGCGGATGGCGCGCATGACGCCCTCCTCCTTGGTGGTCTGCAGGATGTGATAGTCCTCGATGTAATGGCCGGCGGTCGTGAGGTCCGCGTAGCGCTTCCGGTGCGCCGTCTCATAGGTTTCGTCGAAGAGATAGAACTCCAGCTCGGACGCGAGGAAGGCGCGCATCTTGCGCTCCGCCAGGCGCCCGACCTGCCGCTTCAGGATGGCGCGCGGGCTGTGCGGGACGTCCTCGTGATGATGGTCGAGCACGTCGCAGAGCACCAGCGCTGTGCCCTCCAGCCATGGCAGCCGCGTCAGCGTCGCCATGTCCGGCTTCATAACGAAGTCGCCGTAGCCCTTCTCCCAGCTTGCCGCGGCGTAACCGGGCACCGGCTCCATGTCGATGTCGTTGGCCAGCAGGTAGTCGCAGCCGTGCGTTTCCTCGTGCGCCGACTCCACGAAGTGCTCCGCCTGGAAGCGCTTGCCGATGAGCCGGCCCTGCATGTCGACGAAGCAGACGAGAACGGTGTCGATGTCGCCGGCGGCGACGGCTTTCTTCAGCTGGTCGAAGGTCAGGTTCCCGGGCATCGGTCAGGCGCTTCCGTGGGTAAGCTGGCGGGCTCGCCGTGGCTTCGGTGGGGCGCGCCGGGAGCCGAATGACCCCGGCGCATTCTTCGGTCGTATCAGCCGAAGGTGTAGGGCGGTCCGGCCTGGTTGATGACCTCGTTGTACTCGCGGAAGATCGACACGATCTTCGAGTGGATCTCGCCTTCCTCGGCGATCTCGTTCCAGAACTCCTTGGCGGCGTCCTCCACCTCGGCCCACTCGTTCGCGGGCACGGTGCGAAGCTCCAGCTTGTCGCCGCGGGCACGCAGACGTGCCTCGCCGCCCCAGTACCACTGATTGCGGTAGGTGTGGCTGGCCTCGGTCGCGGCCAGGACGAGTTGCTTCAGGTGTTCCGGCAGATCCGCCCAGCGCTGCTGATTGACGAACCAGGACCCGATCCACGCGCCGGAGATGTTGTTGGTCAGGAAGTAGTCGGTAACGTCGGCCCAACCCACCGTGTAGTCCTCGGTGATGCCCGACCACGCCATGCCGTCAAGCTCGCCGGTTTGCACGGCGACCTCCGCGTCCTCGTAGGGAATCGTGACCGGAACGACGCCGAACTGGGCAAGGAAGCGGCCCGCGGTCGGGAAGGTGTAGAGCTTCAGACCTTCGAGGTCCGCAATGGAGGTAATCTCCTTCTTGGTATTGAAGTTACAGGGGTCCTGGCCTGCGGCCGAGATCCAGGCGACGCCAACTTTCTCATATTCCTCGCGCCAGATTTCGGCGAGCCCGTACTGGTCGAACAGGACCGGCACGTCGAGAATGTGCTTGGTCGCGAACGGGAAGTAGCCGCCGAACTGGCGCAGAGGCGTCGGCGAGGCCATCGAGTCGTCGTCGGAATGGACCGCGTCGAGAGTGCCGCGCTGCAGCGCCTGGAACAGCTCGCCGGTGGGCACGATCTGATCGGCGAAGAAGAGCTCGATCTCCATCTCGCCGTTCGCGGCGCTGTTGACGTAGTCCACCATGGGCTTGGTCACGTGCTCGCCGAGCGCGCCGCCCGCATAGGTCTGCAGGCGCCATTTGATCGGGGTCTGCGCCTTGACGATCGCGGGGGTGGCCAACGCGGCCGCGCCGCCGATGCCGGCGGCCTTCAGGAATGTGCGTCTCGAGGTCATCTCCGTCTCCTTTGCTGGTCGAACATGAAACTGCTCCGTCGTGGAGTATCCGGGAGTGTTCACCTCCCATAGACGTGGTTAGGTAGCCAGAGCGCGATCTCGGGGAAGATCATGACCAGCGCCAGCGCCAGCGCCATGACGAACACGAATGGGACGATCGAGCGGTAGATATCGCCGATGGTGATCTCCGGCGGCGCCATGGCTCGCATGAGGAACAGGTTGTATCCGAAGGGCGGCGTCATGTACGCGATCTGGCAGGTGATGGTGTAGAGAACCCCGTACCAGACGAGGTCAAAGCCGAGCGCGCCGACCAGCGGCACGTAGAGCGGCGCAACGATCACCAGCATGGCGGTGTCGTCCAGGAAAGTGCCCATCAGGATGAACGACAGCTGCATCAGGATCAGGATCATCCAGGGCGATAGACCCATCTTCTCGGTGAAAAGGGCGTCGATCGCCTTGACCGCACCGAGCCCGTCGAACACGGCGCCGAAGGCGAGGGCGGCGAGGATGATCCACATGAACATGCACGAGATGGCCAAGGTGTTGCGCACCGAGCTGTGGAACACCTCCCACGTCATCCGCCGCTTGAGCACCGCCGCCACGAAGGCCGCGATGGCGCCGATGGCGGAGCTCTCGACCAGCGAGGTCCAGCCGTTCACGAACGGTACCATCATCACGAAGAAGATCGCCAGCGGCAGCAAACCGGCGCGTAGAAGCCGCAGCTTCTCGGGCCAGCCGATGTCGCGCTCGGCCTTCGGGAGGACCGGTCCGAGTTCGGGCACGAGCCGGCAGCGGATGGCGATATAGAGAATGAAGAGCCCGGCCATCATGAGGCCGGGAAGCACGCCCGCCAGCCACAACTGCCCGACCGGCTGGCGGGCGATCATCGCGTAGAGCACCAGCACGACCGATGGCGGAACGAGGATGCCCAGCGACGATCCCGCCTGGACGACGCCGGTGACCATCCGCTTGTCGTAGTTGCGCTTGAGCAGCTCCGGCAGTGCGATGGTGGCGCCGATGGCCATGCCGGCGACGGAAAGCCCGTTCATCGCCGAGATCAGGACCATCAGCCCGATCGTGCCGATGGCAAGGCCGCCCGCCAACCCTCCCATCCAGACATGGAACATGCGGTAGAGGTCGTCGGCGATCCGCGATTCCGACAGGACGTAGCCCATGAAGATGAACATCGGCAGCGTCAGCAGCGGATACCAGTGCATCAGCTTGACCGCCGCGGCAAAGCCGAGGTCATACCCGCCCTGATCGCCCCACAGGAGCAGCGCCGCGACCACCGCGACGAAGCCGATCGCTCCGAAGACGCGCTGCCCGGTGAGCAGCATCAGCATCATCGTTGAGAACATGAGGAGGGCGATGAGATCGTAGGACATCACGCATCACCCTCGCGGATGTAGAGGATGTCCTTGCCGAGCTGGCTCACGGCCTGAAGCAGCATCAGGAAAATGCCGATGCACATGATGACCTTTACCGGCCAGAGATAGGGGCGCCACGCAGTCGCGCTGCGCTCCATGTGACCGAGCTGCGCTGCCGCGGCTTCCGGTCCGCCGGTGAAGAAAGCGGCGATCAGCTCCCAGTAGAAAGTGAAGGTGTCGGGAGAGAAGTGGCCGAGAGAGTAGGCAGTAGAGCTCAGCGCGCCCCACAGCAGGATGACCAGATAGAAGATCAGGAAGAAGACGGTGTAGGCATCCGTCCAGGCTCTGCGGCGGGCTGACCAGTTGCCGTAGAACAGGTCCATCCGCACATTCGAGCCGAGCTGTATCGAATAGGGCCCCCCCAGCATGTAATAGGCCACCAGCGCAAATTGCGCTGTTTCCAGCGTCCAGTACGACGGGGTGAAGAACGTCTTGGAGACAGACGACCACAGCAGGACCGCCATCATGGCGAAGAGCAGGTACTGGGCGAACCTGCCGACGCCGCTGTTCATACGGTCGACGATGCGAACGTAGGCCTTTATCGCCCTCAGCATTACCGGTTCCCTGGGGACAACGCGCCGCTCGACCGCCTGGTTGAAGGCACGCGCGCCGCAAGATGCGCACCAATGCGCTCCGCCCAGCCGCGCTCTGCTTTGTCATCGCGGATGAGGTCGTTGCGGATCTCGATCATCACGCCTGCGAGCCCGCGCGGATCGGCGTGCCGGCTCAGCGTATAGTAGACGCGGTCGGCGGGCGAATAGGGCTCGTTGATTCCGACATTCGCGCCCGACGCAGTGAGCCCGTCGATCAGCGCATCTGCGAGGCGGCGGTCACGGTCGAAGATCACGCCGACCGGCCAGGGCCGGCTCACGCCGTTGTAGACCGGCGTGAAGCTGTGCACGGCAACGAGCGCCGTTTCCATGCCCGCCGCAAGTCGGGCGTCGAGAAGCGCGTCAATGGCATCGTGATAGGGCTCGTGCACCGTTGCGATGCGGCGCCTGCGCTCTGCCTCCGACAGCCCGGCATTACCGGGGATCGCGGTCGCGTCGCTGACGGCCGGAATGAGATCCGGCGCGTCGAGCGGCCGATTGCAGTCGATAACCAGCCGCGACACCGTGGCGTAGACGAGCGGCGCGTTGAGGATATTCGCAATCGCGCGCGACACGCCGAGCGCGCCTGGATCCCAGGCGATGTGCGCTTCGCGCTCCGCCGCACCGATGCCGAGCGATCCGAACGCCGGCGGAAGCGCGTTCGAGGCGTGGTCGCAAAGGATCACGAACGGTCCGGCGCCATCGCCGTTCTCGATCGCCGCCGGAACGATCGCGCCGACACTCTCACCCGTCTGCGGCAACGCTCCCAAGCTAGGCTCTCCCCGGCCGCGGCCCTGGATCATTTGTTACAGATCGCAAGGGAGTTTCCAATTTCGGACATGCTGATACAATTGTTAACACCCGTCAACTGCGAGCGGCGCAACGTGATCACCGTGCAAGCACCCTCGGTCGCCGAGCAAATCCGGAGCCAGCTGGAGACGCTGACGACTGCCGAGCGGCGCGCGGCGCGCATGCTGCTCGCCAACTACCCGATGCTCGGACTGGAGACGGTGGCGGAGTTCTCGTCGCGCTGCGGCGTCAGCTCGCCGACCATCCTGCGCTTCACCGCGCAGCTCGGCTTCGCGCACTATGCGGATTTCCAGCGCCGGCTGCGCGAGGAGGTTGAGGCGCAGCTGAAGTCGCCGCTCGCCAAGGCCGAGCCTGCCGCCTCAGCGGGCAGGCTGCCCTCGCATGTCGCCTTCGCGGCGGCGGCCGCGGAGAATATCAACGAGACATTCCGGCACATGCCGGAAGCCGAGTTCGAGGCGGCGGCGGCACTAGTCGCCGACCCGAAGCGTCGCGTGCACCTGCTCGGCGGCCGCTTCACGGACGCCGTCGCGCGCTACATGGCGGCGCATCTGACGATCCTGCGGCCGGGCGTCCGCCACGTAGACGGGCAGCCGGGGAACTGGCGCGACCAGCTCGTGGACGTCGGCCGCCGCGACGTGCTCCTCGTCTTCGACATCCGCCGCTACCAGGAGGATCTCCTGGCCCATGCGCAGGCCATGACCGAGCGCCAGGCGAGCGTGGTCCTCATCACCGATCAATGGCTCTCCCCCATCGCCCACGCGGCCCGTCATGTGCTTCCGGCCCGCATCGAAGTGCCCTCCGCATGGGACTCGAACGCAAGCCTTCTTGTCGTCGTGGAGGCATTGATCGCTGCGGTAACCGCCAGGAACTGGCCTGCCGTGAAAAGGCGGATCGGCTCGCTCGAGCGGCTAAGGCCCGCGCTCGCAGCCGGTGGGACTGAGCGGAAACGGTGTTAAGGGGTGGCCGGGGCAACTCACCGGCCTGCCTGGACGAGCCACCTGAGCGCGGCGGTGTGGGCCGGCGCGTCCCACAGGCGCGCCGCCGCCTCATCGAGATGCGAGACCGTGAGGGAGCAGCCCGGCATGGGCAGCGAGGCAAGTAGCTTCCGACCAGCGAGCGGGTCACCGTCAGCCCGCTCTTCTCGCGGTCGCGCGCGCGACCGCGACATTGTACATGACATAGAGCTCCATCGCCGGCGTGCCGCCGAAGCCGTCTACGAGGAGCAGCACTCCGCCCTTCTTTGCGTCGAGATCGCCGAGCACGGCGGACATCGCCTCCTCGGCGATAGCGTCCGCATTCTGCATCTTCACGCGCCGCCGGCCCGGCTCGCCTTGGATGCCGACACCCATCTCCATCTCGTCCTCGCCGATCTCGAAGGTCGGCTTGCCGGCGGCGGGCACCGTGCAACTCGTCAGCGCAACGCCCATGGAGCGCGTGTTGGCGTTGACCCTGTCGCCGAGGGCCTTCAGGTCGGTAAGGCCCATGCCTGCCTCCGCCGCTGCGCCGACGATCTTCTCCACGATCAGCGCGCCCGCGACGCCGCGGCGGCCGGTCGTGGCAGTAACCGGAACCCTGCCTGAGAACCCATCAGACTGGAACACGGTTGCTGCGGGAAAAATCGCGCGACACGATTTGCTAATATATTGAAACTAAAGATAAATTATCTGGCGGAGGGAGAGGAGCTGGGATCCAACATTCTCCACGCAATCGTTTGCGTATGATCGAGCTTCATCGCAGAAGAGCGTAGCATGAGCCTTTCAGGTTAAGTCATGCGGTTTCTCGGAGTGGGCAGTGTCCTTGATCTCGGATCGCTCTATCTTCGGCTTATTGCCGATGGCCACGAGGTAAAGGCGCAGGTGACAGAGCCGCTCGCGGGCGGCACGCTGGCAGGCCTCGTACCACAGGTCGATGATTGGCGGCGCGGGCTTGACTGGATTCGCGAGGTCGGCCGGGACGGAATTATCCTCTTCGAGAGTGTGGCGAACGGAAGCGGTGAGCAACACAGGAGGCGCTGCGTCGCGACGGATTTCAAGTGGTCGGCGGCAGCTCCTGGGGCGACCGCTTGGAGAACGACCGGGCCTATGCGCAGGAGGTGCTATCGGAAATCGGCCTTGCGACCGCGCCGGTCTGGGAATTCTCCGAAGCAGAGAGCGCCGACCGATTTATTCGAGACCGTCCTGCTCGCTATGTCCTAAAGTTCAACGGTCCTAACTTCTATTCCAGTGAGAACCACGTCGGCCTGCTTGCCGATGGGCGGGACGTGCGAGCTGTCCTTGCCGCCAAGGCAGCGGAGTATGCGGACCAGCCATTCAGCTTCGTATTGATGCAATTCTGGAAGGCATCGAGATGGGCGTCGGCGCCTATTTCAATGGCCAGGAATTCCTGCGCCCCGCCTGTCTCGACTGGGAGCACAAGCGCTTCTTTCCTGGCGACATGGGCGAGCTTACCGGCGATGGGCACGGTGGCGACCTTTGACAGATCCGCGCGATTCTTTGAAGCCACGCTCGGAAAGCTGGAGCACAGACTGCGCGATGCCAGTTATCTCGGCTACATCAACCTTAATACGATTGTGAACGCGGATGGCATCTGGCCGCTCGAATTCACCTGCCGCTTTGGTTATCCAGGATTCGCAACGCTCGAACCACTGCAAGAGACGTCCTGGGCGGATCTCTTCCGCATGATGGTGTCCGGC
>CAZMJQ010000225.1:0-10187 GCA_964566475.1 uncultured Propylenella sp.
GCGTTGCGGATTGTGTCTAGCGCGGCTTCGGAAACTGGCAGTTCTTAATCGGGGGCATCATTCTTTGGCGAAGCGACTTGTCCGCCGAAGCCTGCAGGGCGAAGGCGGAAGCGGAGACCCGGGAACCCAGACGTATTTGCAACGGTCTCCTTGGGTCCTAGGATCGCGCTCCGTCCGAGGATGACGCGCACTTCCGTCGCTACACGTGCTTCGGGCGCTCCTTGCGTAGCGCTGCGGTGATGGCCGCCCAGAGCGGATGACCCGAAAGCGCCTCGATATCCACCGGAAGCTTGCGTCGCCAGTTGGGGTGCTCGTCGATGGTGCCGGGAATGTTGACCTGCTCGGCCGAGCCGAGAAGGTCCTCCGCCTGCACCACCAGCAGCCGCGACGGGGTGCGCGCCATCAACCGGTGGAGCGCGATCGCCACGCTCTCCGGCAGGGCTCGCGGCGCTTCTGCGTCGTCGCGCATGATGGGGCCCATCTCGTCGGGCAAGAGCCCGGTGTCAGCGAACAGGCCGAGCATGCGCCGCCGCATGTGCGCCCGGTGCTCCAGGGCGGGAACGGCGTCTGCCTCCGTCATCATGCCGATGGAGACGCGCGTTTCGATGTCATGTCCGCCCCACCAGCCGGCGAGCGGCGGCAGGTCGTGCGTGGTGACGCAGGCGAGCGCCTCGCGCGGGTAATCCTCCGGCCGCAGGAAGAGATCGTCGCGCGTCTCGAAGAAGAAGACGCGGTAACCCTGGATCTCGGTCGCCTGCATGACGTCGCGGAAGCCGGGCGGCACCACACCGAGGTCCTCGCCGATGACGATGGCGCGGCGCTTCCGCGAGACGTCTGCGAGCGTGCGCAGCATGTCGTGAAACGGGTAGCGGATGTAGGCGCCGTCCGCCGCGCCGAAGCCGTCCGGAATCCAGAAGAGCCGGTAGAGGCTCATTGCGTGGTCTATCCTGAGCGCTCCGGCGTGGCTCAGCACCGCGTCGATCGACTCGCGGTAGGGCTGGAACTCGCGCGCCGCCAGGCCGGCGGGCGAGAGCGGCGCGAGGCCCCAGTCCTGGCCGTGCGCGTTGAAATAGTCGGGCGGCGCGCCGATCCGCGCCTCGGGGATCACGAGCGCGCGGTCCGCCCAGGTCGCGGAGCCGTCCGGCACCACCCCCACGGCAAGGTCGAGGTAAAGCCCGACACGAAGACCGGCTGCGCGCCCCCGCTCCTTGGCGGCCGCGAGCTGGCGATCCGCCAGCCACTGCAGCCACGCGTGGAAGTCCACGAGGTCCTTCTGTTCCTCGGCGAAGGCCCGGACGCTGTCGCTGCCGGGATGGCGGTACTCCTCCGGCCAGTTATGCCAGCCGTGGCCGTGGCCGTTGCGGACCATCGCCTCCGACAGCGCCTCGAAGAGCGCGTGGAGGTAAAGCGGCCGCCCGCGCGCGGCGACGAATCGCTCGAATGCCTCGCGGTCGGCGTCTGCGGCGTTCGCCTGGAAGATGCGAAAGAGCACGCCGAGCGCCTTGGCCTTGAGCGCGCCGACGCGCGGGTAGTCGACGAACTCCCGGTCGCGCACGTCCACCGGCGCGTCGAGCGCATCCGCCATGCCCGCGTATCCCGGCACCTGGTCGATGGCGATGTAGAGCGGGTTGAGGAAGTCACGCGTGGAGGGCGAGAATGGGCTGCAATGGTCGGGCGCAGCGAAGAACAGCGCGTGCAACGGATTGATGCCGAGGAAGTCCGCGCCGGCATCCGCCGCGATCTCGGCGAGACGTGCGAGGTCGGCGAAATCGCCGATGCCCCAGTTCCGCTCCGACCTCAGGCCGTAAAGCTGGCATCCGATGCCCCAGGCGCGGCCGTCATGCAGCCAGCCCGGCATGAAACAGGAGACGCCCTGCGGCGCAGCCATCGACGCAAGGTCCAGCGGCTCGGCAGCGGCGAGGCTCGCTGCGATCTCATCCTCGTTGCCGGCGGCGATCCCCATGGCGCGGAGCACGGCCCGCCGGGCGTCGTCCGATATCTCCACGACGCTGCCGGTCAATGCGAAGTAGCTCGGCTCGACGCCGAGCATGGCGGCGAGCCGGTGAAGGGCGTCGCTCGTCACTCTGTCATTCCGACGAAGAAGAGGAGCGTCCGCCCTTCCAGCTCGATCTCCTGGGCGGGCTTGTAGGTGCGGCCGGGCGGATCGATCTCGCCGGCGCCCGCGTCGATGCGCAGGTGCCATTCCTTGACGAGGCCGGAATCGGGGAGCTCGAAGGGGATCGCTCCGTGATAGGCGTTTATGACGGTCAGGAGGCGCGTGGCGGTATCGGAGAGGAGAAGCCCGACGACTTTGGCGGCCGCATCGGTCCATGAGGCGGAGTCCATCTCCCTGCCGTCGGGGCGGAACCAGGTGACGCTCCGCGTGCCGTTGTCGTCGACCGCCTCGCCGTGCAGGAAACGGTTGGAACGCAGCAGCCGATAGCGCTTGCGCATCCGGATGACGCCGCGCACGAACTCCATGAAGGCGCCGTCGCGCGGTCCGATCCCTTTCCAGTTCATCCAGGCGATCTCGTTGTCCTGGCAGTAGGCGTTGTTGTTGCCGTGCTGGGTGCGGCCCAACTCGTCGCCCATGAGTACCATCGGCGTGCCGTGCGACAGGAGCATCGTCGCGATGGTGTTGCGCCGCATGCGGTCGCGCAGATCGAGAATTTCCTCGTCGTCCGTCTCACCCTCGACGCCGCAGTTCCAGCTGCGGTTGTCGTCGTGGCCGTCACGATTGCCCTCGTGGTTCGCCTCGTTGTGCTTGTGGTTGTAGGCCCACAGGTCGGCGAGCGTGAAGCCGTCGTGCGCGGTGATGAAGTTGACGCTCGCCCAGGGCTTCCGCCCGCGGTGCTCGAACATGTCTGCCGAACCGAGGAGGCGCCGCGAAAGAGCCGGCAGCAGCCCCTCGTCGCCCTTCCAGTAGCTGCGCACGTCGTCGCGGTAGGCGCCGTTCCACTCCGCCCAGCCGGGAGGAAAATTGCCGACCTGATACCCATTCGGGCCGATATCCCAGGATTCTGCGATGAGCTTGGTGCGTGACAGCACCGGGTCCTGCCGTATGGCGTCGAAGAACACGGCGCTCGGGTCGAACTGGTCGTACTCACGACCGAGCGACGTCGCGAGGTCGAAGCGGAAGCCGTCGACGTGGCAGTTCTCCACCCAGTAGCGCAGCGAATCCATCACCATCTGCAGGACGCGCGGATTGCGGAGATTGACGGTATTCCCGCAGCCGGTCGTGTCGAAGTAGAACCGGCGGTCCTCGGCGAGCATGTAGTAGCTGGCATTATCGATGCCGCGGAAGGAGAGCGTCGGGCCCAGATGGTTGCCCTCGGCGGTGTGGTTGTAGACCACGTCGAGGATGACCTCGATGCCCGCCTCGTGCAGGCGCCGCACGAGCACCTGGAACTCGTGTATGTCGCCGCCCGGCGAGAAATAGCGCGGCGCCATCGAGAAGTAGTTGACGGTGTTGTAGCCCCAGTAGTTCGTCAGCTTCTTGTCGATGAGGTAGCGGTCGTCGAAGAATGCCTGGATCGGCATCAGCTCCACCGCGGTGACGCCGAGCCTGACCAGATGGTCTATGACCCGCGGGTCGGCCAAGCCGGCGAACGTCCCGCGCAGCTGCTCCGGCAGATCCTCGCGCGACGCCGTCATGCCCTTCACGTGTGCTTCGTAGATGACCATGTCGGGCCAGGCGTGCCGGGGGCGGCGGTCGTCGCCCCAGGTGACGGCGGTATCCACCACCACGCATTTCGGCATGACGAAGGCCGAGTCGCGCCGGTCGGGCGTCATGGCGCCGCGCGTCGAGCCGACGCGGTAGCCGAAATGCGCGTCGTGCCAGCGGATGTCACCGTGCAGTGCCTTCGCGTAGGGATCGATAAGGAGCTTGTTGGGATTGAAGCGGTGGCCCGCCGCCGGGTCGTAGGGACCGCTAACGCGATAGCCGTAGAGCTGGCCGGGACGCAGCTCCGGCAGATAGCCATGCCACACCTCGTGCGTGAACTCCGGCAGCGCGATGCGCTCTGTTTCGCGTTTTCCCTTCGGGTCGAACAGGCACAGCTCGACCTTCGTCGCGTTCGCCGAGAAGAGCGCGAAGTTGACGCCGCCCCCGTCCCAGGTCGCCCCGAGCGGATGAGGAAGACCCGGCTCGACGCGTAGTCTCGACATGGAGGCGGACAGACTCCTACTCGGCGTATTGCAGGATCGTCGTCGAAAGCGGCGGTAGCGTCAGCGAAACCGAAGCAGGCCGACCCTGCCACCCCTGCGATTCGGCGAACACTGTACCGGAATTCCCGGCGTTTGACCCGCCATAGATCGCCGCATCCGTGTTGAGCCGCTCCACCCAGCGGCCGTCGCGCGGCACGCCGAGCCGGTAGTTGTGGCGGACCACCGGGGTGAAGTTGCACACGACGAGTACGGGAGGGTCGTCCGGCCCGCCGTTGCGCAGAAAGGCGTAGACGCTGTTGTCGGCGTCGGTCGCGTCTACCCACTCGAAGCCGGAGGGCTCGGCATCGCGAGCATACAGCGCGGGCGTCTCACGGTAGATGCGGTTCAGGTCGCGGACGAGGCTCTGCAGCGTGCGGTGCGCCGGGTCGTCGAGCAGGTGCCAGTCGAGCGAATGGTCGTGGTTCCATTCGCGCTCCTGTCCGAACTCTCCGCCCATGAAGAGGAGCTTCTTGCCCGGATGCGTCCACATGAAGGCGAGATAGGCGCGCAGGTTGGCGAACTTCTGCCAGCGGTCGCCGGGCATTTTCCCGAGCAGCGAGCCTTTTCCGTGCACCACTTCGTCATGGGAGAGCGGCAGCACGAAGTTCTCCGAGAAGGCGTAGTGGATTCCGAAGGTCATCTGGTGGTGATGGTACTTCCGGTGGATCGGCTCGCTCTTCATGTATTCGAGCGTGTCGTGCATCCACCCCATGTTCCACTTGTAGCCGAAGCCGAGTCCGCCGCCGTCGACCGGCCGGGACACCTGCGGCCAGGCGGTCGATTCCTCCGCGATGGTGGTGGCTCCCGGGTGGTCGCCATAGACCCGGACGTTCATCTCGCGCAGGAACTGGATGGCGTCGAGGTTCTCGCGCCCGCCATGCACGTTGGGAATCCACTGGTCGGCGCTGCGGCTGTAGTCGAGGTAGAGCATGGAGGCGACCGCATCGACGCGCAGCCCGTCGATGTGAAAGCGCTCCAGCCAGTAGAGCGCATTGGCGACGAGGAAGTTGCGCACCTCGGTGCGCCCGAAATTGTAGATGAGCGTATTCCAGTCCTGATGGAAGCCGAGCCGCGGGTCCTCGTGCTCGTAGAGCGCCGTCCCGTCGAAGCGCGCCAGGCCGTGCGCGTCGCTGGGGAAATGCGCCGGCACCCAGTCGATGATGACGCCGATCCCCGCCTCGTGGCAGCGGTCGACGAAGCGAGCGAAGGCCTCGTGCGGCCCGAACCGGCCGGTCGGAGCGAAGAGGCCGACCGGCTGGTAGCCCCACGAGCCGGAGAAGGGATGCTCCGACACCGGCAGGCACTCGATATGCGTGAAGCCCATGTCCTTCACGTACGAGACGAGCTCGTCGCCCAGCTCTTCGTAGGTCAGGAAGCGCTCGCCCTCCTTGCGCCGCCATGAGCCTAGGTGCACCTCGTAGATGGACATCGGCGCCGACAGCGCCTGCGCATCGTGCCGTCTTCCCATCCACTCCGCATCGCGCCATTCGAGCGGCACGAGGCCGGTCACGCACGATGCGGTCGCCGGCGGCTCCTCCTGCTGGAAACCGACGGGGTCGGCCTTCAGCAGCGGCGGCCCGCCGCCGCGCGCGAGAAGCTCGAACTTGTAGCGCGCGCCACGCTCCACGCCCGGAAGGAATATCTCCCAGACCCCCGCTTCGATGCGCTTGCGCATGGGGTGGCGGCGGCCGTCCCACCGATTGAAGTCGCCGACCACGCTGACGCGCTCCGCGTTCGGGGCCCAGACCGCGAAGGTAGTGCCGTCGACGCCCTCGAGCCTGTGCGGATGCGCGCCGAGCCGCTCGTAGATGCGGCGGTGACTTCCTTCTGCCATCAGGTAGACGTCGAGCTCCCCGAAGACCGGCGGGAACCGGTAGGGGTCCTCCACCTCCCAGCTTGCCACCCCGGCAGTGAAGCGGAGCTGGTAGGGGAAGGGCCGGTCGCGCTCCGGAACGGGGCCCGCGAAGAATCCCTCCGGGTGGAGCGCCTCGAGCTTCGCTACCGCGTCCCCTGTCGCGGCGTCGACCACGGTCGCCGTCTCGGCACCCGGCCAGAACGTTCGGACCGAAAGGGGCGCGCCAAAGCCGCCTTGCATCCCGAGCACCGCGAACGGGTCGCCGTGGCGGCCTTCGACGATCGCCGCGATCGCGCCGCTGTCCGGCTTCCAGGTGGGGTCAGCGCGCGCCTTCGTGCTCACGCTCATGCCTCCTCCTGGCGCGGAACGATGAGGTCGAGCAGCCCGCGCACGGGAATTGAGAGCCAGGCGGGCCGGTTGTCCGCCTCGTAGCCGAGTTCGTAGAAGGCCTTCTGGATGCGGAAGAGCTCCAGGAGGCTCTCGCGCGTCTCCGGCTCGGGGAGGATTCCAGCCTCCTCCGCCAGCGGCCAGTAATCGGCGAGGAAGTCGCTCACGGCCTGGTCGCGCCATGCGAAGGCGCGCTTCGCAACGCGCGGCTCGACGGAGCCGCCGCGTGCTCGCAGGCGGTCGATTGCCGACCAGGCGGCATAATCGAAGGAGCGAAGCATGCCGGCAACGTCGCGCAGGCCCGAGCTCTTCTCGCGGCGCTCGGCGAGGCTGCGCTGCGGCTCGCCCTCGAAATCGATGATCACGACGTCGTCCTGCGCCACGAGCACCTGGCCCAGATGGAAGTCGCCGTGGATGCGCGTCTTGCGCCCGGACGCCTTGAGCTGACGCATGCCCGCGAGGCGGTCGAGGAGCGGCTTGTGGGCCGCGAGCAGCATTGCGACGTCGGCCCGCAGCTCGTCGGAGAGCCCCACGATGCGGTCCAGTCCGGTGAGCGCCCGCCTGCCTTCGTTGACCACGTCGCCCACCCAGCGGCGGATGTCGCCCGCCCTGACGGGCTCGGCCTTGAATGCGGCGTTCCGGGTCGGCACCGCGAACGCCGCATGCAGCTCGGCCGTGCGGCGACCGAGCTGGGCCGCGAGGTTGAGCGGATAGCTGAAGCCCGGTTCCGGCACCGTGAGGCTGCCGGCCTCGTCGTGCGGCAGGAGGGCATACTCGTCGAGGTCGCGTTCGAGCGCATCCAAGGTTACGCCCCAGGCGTCGCCCTGGTTGCGCACGAACCCGAAGGCGGCGGCGAGCGCCACCGGCTGGCCTTCGTCCGGGACGTATTCCGCGCTTCCAAGGTATGGCGGCGTATTGCGGTAGCCCGCCTCCTCGGTGAGGAAGCGCGCCACCTCGATCTCCGGCTGTTCGCCTTCGCTGAGCCGCTTGTATACCTTGAGCATGGCGGCATCGCCGACAATCACGGAGACGTTGCTCTGCTCCACGCCGACGCCGCGGATCTCTCCGCCGGTGTCGAGGTTGCGGAAGGCTTCCGTGCCGGCGAAGACGATCCTGCCGCCCGGGACGGCTATCTCGCCGCCATCGCGCATGCTGCGGATGAGCGTGCCTATGAAGCGCTCGTCGTGGGAGCCGTCGAGCAGCGCGCCGAGCACCGGCCCGTAGCGGACTCTCGCCAGCGTGTAGGAGAGCTTGGGTGCGCCGAAGGTGAGGTTCTGCTCGCCCCAGAGGATGGTGACCGGCAGGAAGTAGCGCTGCACGCCGCCTTCGCCGGCATCGGCTTCGACGATAAGGAGCTTGTTGGGTTCGTCGTCCTCACCGATGCTGCCGAGGACGGCGACATTCGTCTTCCTGAGCTTTGCACCTTTGGCCGCGAACCAGCGCTGGTTCGGCAGGAACTGCGGCAGGACGTCCTTTTCCAGCGTCTGCAGCTCGCGGCCCTCGATTACCGGGTCGATACGGCCGCCCTTCGCCGTCAGCGTGACGAACTCCGGCAGCGGATCGGGCGTGTGGGCGTGCCAGAGCGGCGCCTCCGCCTCGTCGGTCAGGAGGAACCAGAAGAAGCCGTAGGCCGGCAGCGTCAGCAGGTAGGGGAGGTCGCCGATCGGCGGGAAGGGCGCGCCGCCGGTCAGCTCGATCGGCACGGCGCCGCGATGCTCCGAGAGGTCGATCTCGACCGCCTGCGCCTGGCGCGAGAGATTGGCGACGCAAAGGATGCGCTCGCCGTCGTAGCTGCGGATGTAGGCGAGGATCTTGCGGTTGCTCGGATAGAGGAACGACAGCGCGCCGCGGCCGAAGGCGGCGTGCTGCTTGCGAACGCCGACCATGCGCCGCGTCCAGTTCAGCAGGGAGGAGGCCTCGTTCTGCTGCGATTCCACGTTTACGGCCTGAAAGCCGTACACTGGATCCATGATGGGCGGCAGGAACAGCTGCTGCGGATTGGCGCGGCTGAAGCCGCCGTTGCGGTCTGCCGACCATTGCATCGGCGTGCGGACACCGTCGCGGTCGCCGAGATAGTAGTTGTCGCCCATGCCGAGCTCGTCGCCGTAATAGAGGACCGGCGTGCCGGGCATGGACAGGAGCAGCCCGTTCATCAGCTCGATCTTGCGCCGGTCGTTGTCCATGAGCGGCGCGAGCCGGCGGCGTATGCCGAGGTTGATGCGGGCGCGCGAGTCCGCCGCGTAGGTGCGCCACAGATAGTCGCGCTCCTCCGCCGTCACCATCTCCAGCGTCAGCTCGTCGTGGTTCCTGAGGAAGATCGCCCACTGGCAGGAATCGGGAATCTCCGGCGTCTGGCGGATGATGTCGGTGATCGGGTGCCGGTCCTCCTGCGCCACCGCCATGTACATGCGCGGCATGAGCGGGAAGTGGAACGCCATGTGGCATTCGTCGCCGTCGCCGAAATAGGGGCGCGTGTCCTCCGGCCACTGGTTCGCCTCGGCGAGCAGCAGGCGGTCGGGAAAGCCCGCGTCGAGGTCGGCGCGGATCTTCTTCAGGACGTCGTGCGTCTCCGGCAGGTTCTCGTTGTTCGTGCCGTCCCGCTCCACCAGGTAGGGGATGGCGTCGAGCCGAAGCCCGTCGACGCCCATCTCCAGCCAGAAGCGCATGATGCGCAGCACTTCCTCCAAGACGCGCGGATTGTCGAAATTGAGGTCGGGCTGGTGCGAGTAGAAGCGGTGCCAGAAGAAGGCATGCGCCTCCGGGTCCCAAGTCCAGTTGGACTTCTCCGTGTCGACGAAGATGACGCGCGTGCCGAGATAGTGCTCGTCCGTGTCGCTCCAGACGTAGAAGCTGCGCGCCGCCGAGCCCGGCTTCGACCGCCGCGCCTTCTGGAACCATGGGTGCTGGTCCGACGTGTGATTGATCACCAGCTCGGTAATGACCCGCAGGCCGCGCCGGTGCGCCTCGGCGACCAAGCGGCGGAAGTCCCGCATGCTGCCATAGGACGGGTTGACCGACCGGTAGTCGGCGATGTCGTAGCCGTCGTCGCGCAGCGGCGAGGGGTAGAACGGCAGCAGCCAGATGACGTTGACGCCGAGGCTCTCGATATAGTCGAGCTTCTCCATCAGGCCGGCGAAGTCGCCCATGCCATCGCCCGAGGAGTCGTAGAACGCCTTGACGTGCAGCTGATAGATGACGGCGTCCTTGTACCAGTCGCGCTGGGATCGATCGATCGAGCCGTCCCGCCTGCGCGCCGCCGAGCTCTCCACGGCCTTCGCCGGCCGTTCCGTCGCAGCTGCGTCCATCAAGCCGTCCTGCCCGGATTGAGTCGCCAGATCGTATAGGGGCGCTCATGCGGATCGAGCCACATGTGCTGCGCCTTGCCGTGCCACGTGAAGGAGTCCCCGGTGACGAGGTCCTCCGCTCCGATGCTCGCCTCGTCCGGCAGGCCGAACTCCCACAGCGGCACCTCGAAGTCGGCGCCCTGCGCGTGGTGCGGATCGAGGTTCACCGCGAAGAGCAGGAAATCGTCCTTCGCCGGCGTCATCTTGCCATAGTAGAGGATGTTGTCGTTCCAGGCGTTGTAGAAGGCGAGGTTGGCGAACGACTGCAGCGCGGAATGCTCCCTGCGCAGCCTGTTCAGGAGCCGGATGTCGGGACGGATGTGCTCCGGCCGGTCCCAGTCCCACGCCTTGATCTCGTACTTCTCCGAGTTGAGGTACTCCTCCTTGCCCGGGAT
>CAZMJQ010000226.1:0-5564 GCA_964566475.1 uncultured Propylenella sp.
AGATCGGTCAGATCGACAAGCTTGTCGGGAAAAAGGTGCGGCAGGGAGTAAAGCCCCCACACCATGTCGGGGCCCTGTCCGACATTGGCCGCGACCGAAGCCTTCGGCTGCACGTCGTCAAGCGACTCGTTCTGTACGTTGACGGTGACGCCGCAGTCGTCTTTGAAATTCTCGACGAGCTGCATGAAGGCGTCTTCCTCGGCCTGCACGAACCGCTTCCAGCGCAGCAGCGTCAGCTCGGCGCCGTCCTCGGGCATGTTCGTCAGCTCGCAGGCTGCGGACGCGACGCCGGGCGCCCCTACCAGTAGCAATCCGCCCAGCGCCATCGCGCTCAGCGCAGTGCCGCACTTCAAGTTCTTGGATCGGTCAAGCATGTTCATTTCCCTCCCATGAATGGCTTCTTCGCCTTGTTGTCTGTTGCTCTAGATTCGCTGTCCGCTCTCCTTGTCGAAGAGATGCACCAGGTCCATGTCCGGCGCGAGGCGCACCGTCTCGCCGGGCTTCAACGGCAGCCGTTCGCGCAGGACGGCCGTAATGTCCTGGCCGTCGAGCTCCGCGAACACCTGGATCTCGGCGCCCGTCGGCTCCACGACCACGACCTTGGCCTCCGTTCCGTCGCCGGCGGCGTGCAGGTGCTCCGGGCGGATGCCGTAGACCACCTTCTGGCCCTCCTTTGCGGCCGTGTCCGGCCGCAGCGGGAGCCTCCGGCCGCTCGTCATCTCGAACCACGCGCCGCTGTCGCGGCGCACCGCGCCTTCGAGGAAGTTCATCGCCGGCGAGCCGATGAAGCCGGCGACGAAGAGGTTCTGCGGCTTGTCGTAGAGCTCGAGCGGCTCGCCGATCTGCTCCACTACGCCGTCATGCATGACGACGATCTTGTCGGCCATGGTCATGGCCTCGATCTGGTCGTGCGTGACATAGACCGTCGTGGTGCCGAGCCGCTGGTGCAGCTCCTTGATCTCGGTGCGCATGGCGACGCGCAGCTTGGCGTCGAGGTTGGAGAGCGGCTCATCGAACAGGAACACCTGCGGGTCGCGCACGATGGCGCGGCCCATGGCGACGCGCTGGCGCTGGCCGCCGGAGAGCTGCCGCGGATAGCGCTCGAGCAGCTGCGTGAGCCCGAGGATCTCCGCCGCCTTGTTGACTCGCTCCTGGATGAGCCGCTTCTCCGTGCGCCTCAGCTTGAGCGAGAAGCCCATGTTGTCGGCGACGGTCATATGCGGGTAGAGCGCGTAGTTCTGGAAGACCATCGCGATGTCGCGCTCTTTCGGCGGCACGTTGTTGACGATGCGGTCGCCGATCAGGATGTCGCCCTTCGATATCTGCTCGAGGCCGGCGATCATGCGCAGCAGCGTCGACTTCCCGCAGCCCGAAGGGCCGACCAGGATGACGAACTCGCCGTCGATGATGTCGACGTTCACGCCGTGGAGGACCTCCACGGTGCCGAAGGACTTGCGGACGTCGCGAATTGCTACCGGTGCCATTTCTCGCTGCTTCCTCCCGACGCGCCGCGACCTCCGCTCAAGCAATAGTATTATGATTGCACGGATGGTAACGCATGCCAACGCCCTATCAGTGTAACCTTGCCGTTGCCCCGAACCCAGATCGGATCCTTTCGCATCTGGTTCGCGACAGGGCAAGCAAGGAGTGGGGCCCGACGGTGGAGCGAGCGAACGGCATCGGCGGCGTCTTCATTTGGGCGCGACCCGATCGAGCCGTGGGAGCGATCCGCTCACCCCGACAGCTGCGCCTTAGACGGAAGCCAAATATCCGCTATAGTTGCAGCTGGCAAATGCCGGGAGGCTGCCGGTGGCTGAAATCGGCGTCGATACCCGTTACCGGTCTGATGAACTCGGTCGGCCCGACCGGCTCAAAGTGTCGAGGCGCTTCTCAAGGGTCTCGACCGCATCGAGGCGGCGAGGGGTATTTATCGCCCCATCACGCTCAACATGGTGGGCCTCGTGCTGGAGCGGATGGGGCACAAGCTGGAGGGCGACCCGGCCCGCCTCATCCACACGTACCTGACGACCGCCCTGACCGAAGGCGAGGCGCGCGACTACGCGAAACCGCTGCTTGCCCACATGATCACCGAAGACGGGACCAAGGAGCCCCACTCCGAAGAAGAGCTCGCCGCGCATACGAAGCTTGAGCCATGGCAGGTCAAGGCCGCGCTCGCCGACCTGTCTCGAAAGGGACTGGTGCGACGCCTGGAAGGGCCGCGGCCCGTCTGGGAAGTGTCGCACGACTTCCTGGCCCGCACGATCGGACAGCTGATCGGGCGGCTGCGGCCCAAGCTGATGGCGCGCCCGCCCGCTCGTCGCGCCCGTGGTGCTGGCCGGCTGGATCGCGCTGGCGGTCCTGGCGGTCGTCTACATGCCGCTTGCGCGCGTGCAGGCGGCGGAAGCCGCGCTGCGCGGGCTCGGCGCCAGCATTGGCCAAGCGGAAGGCGGCGGCCGCTCCGTTTCGTTCTCCCAGGGGTTCGATGACAAATCCCTCGCGGAGGCCGCGGCGCACCTCCATGAGCTCGACGATCTGACGTCCCTTAGTCCCCGCTTCACCAGCATCTCCGACCTTCAGCCGCTGGCGGGGCTGACCAACCTCTCGACCATCTCCCTGCGCGAAACCAATGTGACGGACGTCTCGCCCGTCAAGCGACCGAACGTCACGATCGTTGGGCCATAGGGCAGACGGAACAGACGCTCAGGCCGGCGCAGCGGCGCGGAGGATGCTGAGCACGACCGCCGCGTAGTGGGTCGAGGCGGCCGCCACGACGAAGGCGTGCCAGATGGCGGTCTGGAAGGGCAGCCTCTCCCAGAGATGGAAGACGGTGCCGACGGTATAAAGCGCCCCGCCGACGACCAGCAGCGTCAGCGTCGTGTTGTCGAGGACCTGGATGAGGGGCGCCAGCGCGACCACGCCCATCCATCCGAGCGCCAGGTAGAGTCCGAGAGAGATGCGGTCGAAGAGCTGCCCGCCGAAGAGCCGCACGAAGATCCCGGCGGCGGCAATGGCCCACACTGCGCCAGTGAAGCCCACGCTCCATGCGCCCTGCAGGTGGAGCGCGGTGAAGGGCGTGTAGGTGCCGGCGATCATGATGAAGATGGCGGAGTGGTCGAGCCGGCAGAGCCAGCGGCCGTGGCGCGTCCAGCGCGCCAGGTTGTAGGCGCAGGAGCATCCGAGCATGGCGAGCAGGCCGCCCGAGTAGATTACCGAGGCGGCGACGTAAGCCGCGTTCCCCCGCGCGGCGGCGAGCCAGATAAGCATCACGGCCCCGAAAAGCCCTGCGACGATCGCCGCGGCGTGGATCGCCCCATCGACGCCGATCTCCCAGCGCGTCAACTGGCGCGAGATCGCGCCCGCGACGTAGTCGCGTGCCTCGGATGCGGTCATTCTACCGTTCCCCTGTTGCCCGACGCCGCATCTCGCCGCCCCTAAGCCGCATCTAGCCACTTCCTTGGGTCGGCACGCAAGGTGCCGCCGTTGGAAAGCGCCTCGACGAGGTCGCCGATCGCCTCCAGCGAGTGGACCGGGCGGAACTCGTCGACGTGCGGCAGCATCAGACGCACGCCGCGCGCCTTGGCGGCGAACCCCTCGTAGCGCAAGAGCGGGTTCAGCCAGATCAGCCGCCGGCAGGATCGGTGCAGCCTGTCCATCTCGTGCTCCAGGTCGATGCCGGAGTCGCCTTTTTCTTCTCGCTCCAGCCCGTCGGTGATGAGGAGGACCGTAGCCCCCTGCCCCAGCACGCGCCGCGACCAGTCGCGGTTGAACGCCCTCAGGGTCGATGCAATGCGCGTGCCACCCGACCAGTCCAGAACCGCTTCCGAGCAACGCGCCAGCGCCTCGTCCGGATCCCGGCGCTGCAGCTGGCGCGTGACGTTGGTGAGCCGCGTGCCGAAGAGGAAGGTGTGAACCCTGCGCCGCTCCGACAGCGCGTGCAGGAAATGCAGCATGAGCCGCGAATACTGCGTCATCGAGCCGGAGATGTCGCAGATCGCCACGACGGGCGGCCGGCGGGCGGCGCGGGCGCGGAAGGCGGGCATGATGATGTCGCCACCCACCCTGAGCGAGGCGCGCATGGTGCGTCGCGGGTCGAAGCGACCGTGCGCCGCCCGCTTCAGCCGCCGGATTAGGAGCTTGTCGTCGGTGAGAGCCAGCGCCGACAGCGCGCGCTTGGCCTCGGCGATCTCGGCCGCGCTCATCTGCGCAAAATCTTTGCGCTGCAGCACCTCGCGCGCCGAGACGGTGAGCCGCAGGTCGACCTCGAGCTTCGGCTCCTCCTTTTCCTCGCGCTTGCGCTCCGGCTCCATGGCCTGGCGTGCGCGCGATTCCGCAGCGCGCGGCTTCTCCCGCTGCCCCGCCGGCGGCGCGACCGGCGACATCATGGCGATCATCTTGTCCAGAAGGCCGCGCGGCTGCCAGAACAGCTCGAACGCCTCGTGGAAGACGGCGCGGTGCTCGCGCTTCTTCACGAAGACGGAGTGAAGCGTCCAGTAGAAGTCCTCGCGCGAGCCGATGCCCGCCGTCTCCACGGCGCGGATGGCGTCGATGATCGCCGCGGGACCGACCGGCAGCCCGGCGCGCCGCAAGGTGCGCGCAAAGTAGACGATGTTGTCGGCGATGCGGCCGGTGGTTTCGGGCATGGATCGGCCCTACAGGATGGCACCATGCCTTCTCCCAAGGGGAGAAGGTGGCCGCGGAGCGGCCGGATGAGGGGGTACGGCGGCGCGACTCTCCTGCTTGACCCGCCGGCGCCGAATCCCCTCACCCGTCGCCTTCGGCGACCCCCTCTCCCCTTGGGAGAGGGTTGGGCCTCGCGTAGCCGCCATCATTCCGCCGCCGCCAACTCCGCCCGCACCTCGTCGAGCAGGGCCTTGGTGCGGCTCTGCTCCACGCGCGCGATGTCGTCCTGGTACTTGAGGAGCACGCCGAGCGTGTCGTTGACGGTGGCGGGGTCGAGCGCGATCTGGTCGAGCTCGGTCAGCGCGCCGGCCCAGTCGATGGTCTCCGCCACGCCGGGGCGCTTGAAGAGGTCCTCCTCGCGGAGCTTCTGCACGAAGCCCACGACCTCCGCCGCCAGCCGCTCGCGGATGCCGGGCACGCGCGTGGTGACGATCTGAAGCTCGCGCTCGGCGTTCGGGTAGTCGACCCAGTGATAGAAGCAGCGGCGCTTCAGCGCGTCGTGGATCTCGCGCGTGCGGTTGGTGGTGACCACGACGATGGGCGGATGCGCGGCGCGGATCGTCCCGACCTCGGGCACGGTGACCTGGTTGTCGGCGAGCACCTCCAGCAGGAACGCCTCGAACGCCTCGTCGGCGCGGTCGAGCTCGTCGATGAGCAGGATCGGCGGGCCCGCGATGTCCGGCTCCAGCGCCTGCAGGATCGGGCGCTTGATGAGGAAGCGGTCGGTGAAGATGTCCTTCGAGAGCGTCTCGCGGTCGACGTCGCCGGCGGCCTCCGCCAGCCTGATCTCCACCATCTGCGCGGCGTAGTTCCACTCGTAGACGGCGGAGGCGACGTCGAGCCCCTCGTAGCATTGCAGGCGGATGAGGTTGCGCCCGAGCGTC
>CAZMJQ010000227.1:0-7864 GCA_964566475.1 uncultured Propylenella sp.
TAGGCGAAGGTCGGCATGGCGAACTCGTCCTTCATGCGCCGCACGATGTCGAGGTAGGGCATGCCGGGCTTCACCATGAGCATGTCGGCGCCCTCGGCGATGTCGGTCTCCGCCTCGCGCATGGCGTCGTCGCTGTTGGCCGGGTCGACGTAATAGGTGAGCTTGTCGCCCTTCAGGGTCCGGTCGGTGCCGATCGCCTCGCGATAGGGGCCGTAGAAGGCCGAGGCGTATTTCGCCGTGTAGGACATGACGGCGACGTCGGAGCGGCCGGCCGCGTCGAGCGCTTCGCGGATGGCGCCGATGCGCCCGTCCATCATGTCGGAGGGGGCGATGACGTCGGCCCCGGCCTCCGCCTGCAGCACCGCGCCTCTCGCGATCTGCGCCACGCTCTCGTCGTTGACGATCACGCCGTCGCTCAGGATGCCGTCGTGCCCGTGGTCGGTGAACGGGTCGAGGGCGGCGTCGGTGATGATCCCGATTTCGGGAACGGCGGCCTTGATGGCGCGCGTGGCGCGATTCATCACGTTGTCCGGATTGAGGATCTCCGAGCCGGTCCGGTCGCGGAGCGCCATCTCCACGTAGGGGAAGAGCGCGATCGCCGGGATGCCGAGGCGCGCGCCGCGCTCCGCCTCGCGCGCCGCAAGGTCGGGCGAAAGCCGCTCCACGCCGGGCATGGCGCCGATCGGCTCGCGGCGGTTCTCGCCCTCGATCACGAAGATCGGCCAGATCAGGTCGTCCACGGTGAGCCTCGCCTCCCGCACCAGGCGGCGCGACCAGTCGGTCTGGCGGTTGCGGCGCAGGCGCCGGCGGCCCGTGATGCGGTCGACGTCTGGCCGGAGGGTCGTGAGGGGGGCGGTCATCCTCGCTCCATGTCTGAGCGGCCACGTTTAGCATCACGCGGGGCGGCGCTCCAACCGGCCGCGTCGTTCGCTGATAGTCTAAAGTCCCTGACGCCCGCGTTTGAGCCCGGACGTTGTGCAACCTGAGAGAAAGGAATGCGTTAGAATTTCATTGCTTTCTATCCCTGGTCGTTCACTCTATGTTTCTGTTGCAGAAACCCCACGGTAACGGATGAAGCATGAGGATAAGTCAGGGGAAGGTTTTCGATTCGGTACGAGTCGCCACAAGCTCCTCGTAGTTCGTTCGCGGAGGGAGACACAAATGCGCCTGAAGATCGAGGAGCTAGGTCCTGGGCTTCATCCAAGCGAGATTGTCGTTTCCATTCCAACTGCTCATGGGCCGCTCGAGCTGGTTGTAAATAGGCAGGCCATCCGCAATAGTGCGATTGAGGTTGGATATCCGGTTGCCGCTCTTGGTGACAGGTATCTTGTCGAGCTTCCTGCAGAGACAAATGATGGCGCTTCACGCGTCTGGGTCAAACGCGACGATTTGCAGGGGGAGGCACTGGAGGCTGCTGAGTGATCTTAACTGATCGCGAGATTCAGATAGCGCTTTCAAAGCAGCAGATAGTAATCGATCCTGCCCCAGTCCTTGAGGCATACACCTCAACGAGCGTTGACCTTACGCTCGATCCTATTCTGACAGTGTTCAAAGAAAATGTGGGCAACGATGCGATAGAAACGGTCATCGATCCATAGCATCCAAAGTTCAAAGTCGAGCAGCCTCTACAAAGTGTCACGGAATCAAGAATCATCGAATCTGGCGGATTTGTGCTGCGGCCCAAATGGCTTGTTCTTGGGCGAACGGCAGAACGAGTAGAGTTGCCTGTGCACTCTCGGTTAGCAGCTCGCGTTGAGGGGAAGAGCTCTCTCGCGAGGCTTGGATTAGGCGTTCATGTGACCGCGCCTACTATTCACTCTGGCTTCGCCAACTCCATCCGATTGGAAATAGTAAATCACGGCGAAGTGCCAATCAGACTGCGCGCCAATATGCGCATTTGTCAGCTCATTATCGAACTCACGTTTGGCACCCCTGAAAAGGCATTCCAGCCTGTTCAAACCGCAGGAACCTGAGAAACTTCGCTTCTCTGTCTCAAGGCGCTCTGACAAAAATTGAAACACTACCCGCGCTTCGGCGAAGACAGGCAGATCGCCCGCCGGTCTGACCCAAAGCGCGTTCGCCGCGATTGACCGCCTGCTGCGAGCCTCCTAAGGCTGCTGCGGGGCAGGAGAGCCGACTCATGGCCGGACTGAGCGAAGCGCTGGGGAGCGACGCCGCCAGGTCGCATGCGCGCCTGCGCTTCACGGTCCTCTACATGCGCGCCGTCGCCGTGCTGCTCCTCTTGGTGGGACTGGCGCGCGCCTGTCAGGTCCTCGGGATCGTGCCGGAGGGGCAAGGGACTTTCGCGGACCTCACGCCGGTCACGCGGGCCGGCGCCGTCACGCTCCTGATCGGCGATCTCCTGGCCTCGGTCGGTCTGTGGATCGGCGCGGCATGGGGGCCGGTGATGTGGGCCGTGGCGCTGGCCATCGAAGTCGCGATGTACACGCTTTATTCCGATGTGTTCGGCAGTTATCCGCTTCGCGTCGTCGTCCACGTGAGCCTCTTCGCGGGCTTTCTGGCTCTCAGCTTCGTAGAATGGCGCCGCACGCCGGAGTGACTTCCCGAACAGGGAAGTCGAGAAATTTCTTCGTAGAAACATTTAATTAAGCGTTTCGCTTAAGTACATCTTCAATAGGCAACCCTAGTGTCGCTCCCACGCAACCGTCGCAAGGCGGGAACGACGAGGATTGAGGATGTTGATGTCTGAACAGGCGGCTGCGCGTTACGAGGCGGTGGATTCCGCACCGGACGACACAAAGACGCTCTATCTGGACGCTCTGACCCTGGTGGAGCGGCTGCATAGGCGGCTTCTCGACGTGATCAAGGACGAGTTCGACCGCATGGGCCGTTCCGACGTGAACAGCGTGCAGGCGCTGCTGCTGTTCAACATCGGCGATTCTGAGCTGACGGCTGGCGAGCTGCGCACCCGCGGCTACTATCTCGGCTCGAACGTCTCGTACAACCTGAAGAAGCTCGTGGATTCCGGCTTCATCCGGCACCAGCGCTCGCGCGTCGACCGGCGCTCCGTGCGCGTGTCGCTGACCGAGAAGGGGCTCGAGGTCGCGCAGGTCGTGAACGAGCTCTACGAGCGCCACATCCAGTCGATCGAGAAGGTCGGAGGGATCGGCGCAGAGGATTTTCGCCACATGAACAAGGCGTTGCAGCGGCTGGAGCGCTTCTGGACGGACCAGATCCTCTACCGGCTCTGACCGGCCGCGCGCGAGGAATTCGAAGGCCGCGTCGCAGCGCGACGCGGCCTTCGCGCGTACGGCGGGCCGCGACGCCGCTTTGCCTCATGCCCGCCGATCGTGTAGGCGCGGGCGAATGACGGCTTCGAGCACGGGATGCGGCGAACGATGACGTTCACTCAGCTTCGAGGCGCGGCGCTCCCCGCCGCGGCGCTTGTGCTCGCGCTTGGCGCTTCGGCGGCGCTGGGCAAGGACGCGCGGTGCTTCACCTCCGACGACGGCGAATATTCCTGCGATTTCCAGGCATTCGGCGGAGACGGCAGCTTCACCATCTCGGCGCCAGGCAAGCCCGCCTTCACGCTGACCATGACCGGGCCGGGCACCGCGTCCGCGTCGGCCGTCTTCGAGCCGGGCGGCCGGTCCGTTCCCCTGTCCGGCTCCTTCCGCCGCGACGCGTCCGATCCGGCCTGCTGGACGAGCGACAGCACCGGCGCAAGAATCTGCGCCTGGTAGGGCGGGGAAACGGGCGGCCGACACGAATTGGCCGGAAACCGGATTTAAGCGGGACACAACCACGTGACGGACCAGGCTTGTCCGCTTGCGACAATGACCTTTGCGTGCGATTCAGCGTTCTCCCGTCGCGCGAAGCGATGTCATGCTTAATGGGCCGTTAAGCGCATGTTGCTAACAGCGGCCATTGCGGTCGATAGGGTGCGACCGCCAGGAACAGGGCTATTCACCGCCATGGTATCGATCCGGATTCTGACGATTTGTGCGGCCCTCGCTGCGTTCTCCGGTGCGGCTCCCGGGCTCGCCCAGGAGGCGTTCTCCGGCGTGCAGCAGTCGGAATGGGCGGAGGGCTTCGATTCGCGGTCGACGATCGCGCGGCCCGTGACGACCAGCACACCGATCCTCTCGGCCCAGACGGTGCCGGCGATCGAGCAGGCGATTTACGTCTATCGGGACCTCGTCGCGCGCGGCGGCTGGAATTCCGTGCCGGCCGACAAGGAGCTGAAGATCGGCATGCGCGACCCCAGCGTCGTGGAGCTGCGGCGCCGGCTGATCACCTCCGGCGACCTCAGGCAGCGCAGCGGCGCTCCGGAGGCCTTCGATTCCTACGTCCAGTCGGCAGTGGTGCGTTTCCAGGAGCGCCATGGCCTGCCGGCCGACGGCGTGGTGGGCGCCAACACGCTGCGCGCACTCAACGTCACCGCGCAGACGCGCCTGTGGCAGCTTGAGGCCAACCTGGAGCGCATCAGGCAAACCGGCCTTCCGAGCGAGCGCTATGTCATGGTCAACGTGCCGGGCGCGCAGATCGAGGCGGTGGAGAATGGCGTCGTGGTCTCCCGCCACACGGCCGTGGTCGGCAAGGTCGACCGCCAGACGCCGCTCCTGACCAGCCGCATCCACGAGATCAACTTCAATCCGTTCTGGACGGTCCCGGCCTCCATCATCCGGAAGGACCTGATCCCGAAGATGCAGAACAATCCGGCTTACCTGAGGGAAAACAACATCCGCATCTATAACCAGCAGGGCGCCGAGCTGCAGCCGGAGCAGGTCAACTGGTACACGGACGAGGCGGTGGACTACATGTTCCGCCAGGACCCCGGCGACCAGAATTCGCTCGGCTACGTCAAGCTCAACTTCCACAACGCGCACGCGGTCTATCTGCACGACACGCCGTCGAAGAACCTCTTCGAGTCGGACTACCGCTTCGAATCCTCGGGCTGCGTGCGGGTCCACAACGTGCGCGAGCTGGTGGCCTGGGTGCTTCGCGGCAACGGATACACCCTCGCGACAGTGGACCAGGCGATCCGCTCCGGCGAGCGGATGGACGTGGAGGTCGCCGACCCGCCGGCGATCCTGACGGTCTACTTCACCGCCTGGACGACCGGCGACGGCGTCATCCACTTCCGCAACGACATCTACGGCATCGACAGCCAGGGCACGGTGGCGATGGCGCAGGACCCGAGCCTGATCGGCTCTCCCGAAGAGACGCTGGCGCAATAGCGCGGCGGCGCCGACCGGCTATCCGCGCTCCGATCGTCCTCCGATCGTCCCGGCCAAACTTGGCGGGGCGAAGCCGCTGTGGTATCGCCCGCCGGGGCCTGCTCGGGCGCAGGCGACGCCGCCGATCCCTTCGCAATCCGGATACCTGAGATGCCAACCCAGTCCGCTCGTGCGCCCTTAGGGGCAGACGCCTTCTTCTCCGCATCGCTGGCGGAGGCCGACCCGGACGTCGCCGACGCGATCGCCAAGGAGCTGGGGCGCCAGCAGCACGAGATCGAGCTGATCGCCTCGGAGAACATCGTGTCGCGCGCCGTGCTGGAGGCGCAGGGCTCGGTGCTTACGAACAAGTACGCCGAGGGGTATCCGGGCCGCCGCTACTACGGCGGCTGCCAGTTCGTCGACATCGTCGAGGAGCTGGCGATCGAGCGCGCCAAGAAGCTGTTCGGGTGCGGGTTCGCCAACGTGCAGCCGAGCTCCGGCAGCCAGATGAACCAGGCGGTCTTCCTGGCGCTGCTTCAGCCGGGCGACACGTTCATGGGGCTGGACCTCGCCGCAGGCGGCCACCTGACGCACGGCTCGCCGGTCAACATGTCCGGCAAGTGGTTCCACGCCGTCTCCTACGGCGTGCGGCGGGACGACTGCCTGCTCGACATGGAAGCGGTCGCCGCGATTGCGCGGGAGGCGAAGCCGAAGCTCATCCTGGCGGGCGCCACGGCGTATTCGCGGGTGTGGGACTTCAAGCGCTTCCGCGAGATCGCCGACGAGGTCGGCGCCTATCTGATGGTGGACATGGCGCATATCGCCGGGCTGGTCGCGGGCGGGGCGCATCCCTCGCCGTTCCCGCACGCGCATGTGGTCACCACGACGACGCACAAGTCGCTGAGGGGCCCGCGCGGCGGCCTCATCCTGTCGAACGACGAGGCGCTGGCGAAGAAGCTGAACTCCGCCGTCTTCCCGGGCCTGCAGGGCGGGCCGCTGATGCACGCCATCGCCGCCAAGGCCGTGGCGCTCGGCGAGGCGCTTCAGCCGGACTTCAAGACCTACGCCAGGAATGTCGTGCAAAACGCGCGCGCGCTTGCCGAAACGCTGATGAAGGGCGGCTGCGATATCGTCTCCGGCGGGACGGACAACCACCTGATGCTGGTCGACCTGCGTCCGAAGGGGCTGAGCGGCAAGGCCGCGGAGATCGCGCTCGGCCGCGCCCACATCACCTGCAACAAGAACGGCGTGCCCTTCGACCCGGAGAAGCCGACGGTGACGTCCGGCATCCGGCTCGGCACGCCGGCCGGCACGACGCGCGGCTTCGGCATCGCCGAGTTCCAGGAGATCGGCCGCCTGATCATCGAGGTGCTGGACGGGCTGGCGAAGAACGGCGACGAGGGCAACGCCGAAGTCGAGGCCTCGGTGCGCGAGAGGGTGAAGACGCTGACCGACCGTTTCCCGATCTACCAGGGCTGAGCCGATGCGCTGTCCCTATTGCAGCGCCGTCGACACGCAGGTGAAGGATTCGCGCCCGACGGAGGATGCGAGCGTCATCCGCCGCCGCCGCGTCTGCGCCGAGTGCGGGGGGCGCTTCACCACGTTCGAGCGGGTGCAGCTGCGCGAGCTGACGGTCGTGAAGCGCTCCGGCCGGCGCGTTCCGTTCGACCGCGACAAGCTGATGCGCTCCGTGCAGGTGGCGCTGCGCAAGCGGCCGGTGGAGCCGGAGCGGGTGGAACGCATGGTCTCCGGCATCGTGCGGCAGCTGGAGAGCCGCGGCGAGCAGGATATCCCGGCGCAGGAGATCGGCGAGCTGGTGATGGAGGGGCTGCGGAACCTCGACGACGTCGCCTATGTGCGGTTTGCGTCGGTCTATCGCGACTTCCGCGAGGCCAAGGACTTCGAGACCTTCGTTGGCGGGCTGTCCGAGGAGGACGCCGAAGCCGCGGCCAATGACTGACGAGCGCGACCGCCGCTTCATGGCGGCGGCGATCGCCTTGGGCGCAAGCGGGCTCGGCACGACGTGGCCGAACCCGTCTGTGGGGGCGGTCCTCGTGACGCACGGGCGGGTGGTCGGCCGCGGGCGCACGGCGCGGGGCGGGCGGCCGCACGGCGAGACGCTTGCGCTCGCGATGGCGGGGGAGGCGGCGCGTGGCGCGACGCTCTACGTGTCGCTCGAGCCGTGTTCGCATCACGGGAGGACGCCGCCATGCGCGGACGCTGTCGTGGCGGCTGGCGTAAGCCGGGTCGTGGCGCCTATCACCGACCCGAATCCGGAGGTCGCGGGTCAGGGCTTCGAGCGCCTGAAGGCGGCCGGAATCGAGGTCGTCTCGGGCGTGATGGCGGAAGAGGCGCGCCGCGCCCATGCAGGCCATATCAAGCGCGCGGAATGGCCGCTGCCGGCTGTAGTCCTGAAGCTTGCAGTCTCCGCCGATGACGCCATCGGGCGGGTCGGCGAGCCACAGGTTGCCGTGACTGGCTCGGCGGCGCGGCGCCACGTGCAGGCGCTCCGCTCACGTTTCGACGCGGTCCTCGTCGGCCGCGGCACGGTGGAGGCGGACGATCCGCAGCTCACCTGCCGGCTCCCGGGACTGGAGGAACGTTCGCCGGTGCGTGTCGTGCTCGACAGCGAAGGCCGGATTGAAGGCAGCCGGCGGATATTTGAGGGCCTGCCCCTCCCATGG
>CAZMJQ010000228.1:0-7204 GCA_964566475.1 uncultured Propylenella sp.
TCATCTAGCGATTGCCCCCTGGGGCGTCAACCCCGCGAAGACGCTGGAACCGGGAATTTTCCGCAGCGGAACGTCAGGCAAGATAGGGAAGCGCGGCGATGACGACGTAGCCGGCCGTCAGCCCGAAGAAGAGAAGCGTGCGCCACACAAGACCGCTCGACATAAGATCCCCCACACGCAGTGCCACAACGCGACCGGGACAGGAAGCGCCCGGGTCCGCCCCGGACAAAAAAGAAAGCTGCCGCTTCGCCTGGTTGGAAGCCCCCGCTCCCACGCCTTCCCTACGCGCCCCCGTTCGCGCCGACAACAAGCACAGAAAGGGTTTACGGTTTATTTCCCGCGCTGTGGCGGCACGGCGACACGCGCGCCGGGACCGCCGGCGCCGGCGAAAAGAAGGGGCCGCACCAGCGGTGCGGCCCCTTCGCTTTCAGGATGCGGGCCGGTTATTCGGCCGCCTGCTCCGACAGGTCGGCGAGCGCCTTCTGCGCCTCCGAGGCGGAGCGCCTGCGCTCCTCCTCCAGGATGAGGTCGTCGCGCTTCTGCGCCACCTGCCTCAGGCCGGTCATCATGCCACCGGTTCCGGCCGGAATGAGCCGGCCGACGATGACGTTCTCTTTGAGGCCCTCCAGCGTGTCGGTCTTGCCGTTGACGGCCGCGTCCGTAAGCACGCGGGTGGTCTCCTGGAACGAGGCGGCCGAGATGAAGGAGCGCGTCTGGAGGCTCGCCTTGGTGATGCCGAGCAGCACCGGAACGGCCCCCACCGGCGTCTTCTTGTCGGCCACCAGCGCCTCGTTGATGGCGTCGAGCTCCAGGGCGTCGAGCTGCTCGCCGGCGATCAGGTCGGAATCGCCGGTGGCGGTGACCTCCACCTTCTGCAGCATCTGCCGGACGATGACCTCGATGTGCTTGTCGTTGATCAGCACGCCCTGCAGCCGGTAGACCTCCTGGATCTCGTCGACCAGGTAGGCGGCGAGCTCCTCCACGCCCTTGATCGCCAGGATGTCGTGCGGAGCCGGCAGGCCGTCGAGGATGAAGTCGCCCTTCTCGATCGCGTCGCCCTCCTGCAGATGGAACGGGCGGCCCTTCGGGATCAGGTACTCGGCCGGCTCGATGTCCTTGCCGTTCTCGTCCACCGCACCTTCCGCCGGCTCGATGATGATACGCCGCTTGTTCTTGTAGTCGCGGCCGAACTTCACCGTGCCCGATATCTCCGAGATGATGGCGTGGTCCTTCGGCCGGCGCGCCTCGAACAGCTCTGCCACCCGCGGCAGGCCGCCGGTGATGTCGCGCGTCTTGGCGCTTTCCAGCGGAATACGCGCGATCACGTCGCCCGGCTGCACCTCCGAGCCGGTGTCCGCCGACAGGATGGAGTCCACCGAGAGGAGATAGCGCGCGTCGCGTCCGCGCTCCGCCTTCAGCAGCTTGCCTCGCTTGTCCTTGATGACGATCGCCGGACGCAGGTCGGCGCCGCGCGGATTGGCGCGCCAATCCACGACGAAGCGTTTGGTGATGCCCGTCGATTCGTCGGCAGTCTCCGTCACAGAAGCCCCTTCGACGAGGTCCTCGTAGTCCACCAGGCCGCCGACCTCGGTGAGGACGGGACGCATGTACGGGTCCCACTCTGCAAGGCGCTGACCGCGCTTGATCTGGTCGCCCTCCTCGGCCAGGAGCCGGGCGCCGTACGGCACGCGGTGCGAGGCACGCTCCTCGCCGCCCTCGTCGATGATGACGAGCTGCATGTTGCGGCCCATCACCACGCGGTTCTTGGCGGAGTCGGTGGCGACCGACTTGTTGCGGATCGCCAGCTTGCCCTCGAAGCTCGACTCCAGGAACGACTGGTCGACCACCTGCGCCGTGCCGCCGATGTGGAAGGTGCGCATGGTGAGCTGCGTGCCCGGCTCGCCGATCGACTGGGCCGCGATCACGCCGACCGCCTCGCCCATGTTGACCGGCGTGCCGCGCGCCAGATCGCGTCCGTAGCACTTGCCGCAGACCCCGTACTTGGTCTCGCAGGTCAGCACCGAGCGAATCTTTACGGCCTGCACGCCGGAGGCCTCGACTGCCTCCATGTGCGGTTCCTCGATAAGTGTGCCGGCCTTGATGATCACGCCGCCCGACTGCGGATCGACCACGTCCTCCACCGCCGTGCGGCCGAGGATGCGCGAGCCGAGCGAGGCCACGACCTGCCCGGAATCGACGATCGCCTCCATGGTGAGGCCGTTCTCAGACCCGCAATCCTCCTCCGTGATGATGCAGTCCTGCGCCACGTCGACGAGACGCCGCGTCAGGTAGCCGGAATTGGCCGTCTTCAACGCCGTGTCGGCGAGACCCTTGCGGGCGCCGTGCGTGGAGTTGAAGTATTCGAGCACCGACAGCCCCTCCTTGAAGTTGGAGATGATCGGGCTCTCGATGATCTCGCCGGACGGCTTGGCCATCAGGCCGCGCATGCCGGCCAGCTGCTTCATCTGCGCGGGCGAGCCGCGGGCGCCGGAATGCGACATCATGTAGATGGCGTTCACCGGCTTCTGGCGGCCGGTGGCCTTGTCGAACTCCACCGACTGGATGCGCTTCATCATCTCGTCGGCCACCCGGTCCGTGCACTTGGCCCAGGCGTCGACCACCTTGTTGTACTTCTCGCCCTGCGTGATCAGGCCGTCGTTGTACTGCTGCTCGTACTCGCCGACGAGCGAGCGCGTGTCGGCCACCAGCTTGGCCTTGGTCTCCGGGATGACCATGTCGTCCTTGCCGAACGAGATGCCGGCCTTGCAGGCATGGGTGAACCCGAGCTGCATGACCCGGTCGCAAAATATCACCGTCTCCTTCTGCCCCGTATGCCGGTAGACGGCATCGATCATGCGGCTGATCTCCTTCTTGGTCAGCAGCTTGTTGCAGAGATCGAACGGCACGTTCGGATTGCGCGGCAGAAGCTCGCCGATCATCAGCCGGCCGGGCGTCGTCTCGTAGATCTGCGAGACTTCGTTGCCGTCCTCGTCGACCGTCTTGAAGCGGCCCTTGATCTTGGCGTGCAGCGTCACGACGCCGGCCTCGAGCGCATGGTGCAGCTCGCCGACATTGCCGAACAGCATCCCCTCGCCCGGCTCCTTCTCCTGCATGACGGAGAGGTGGTAGAGGCCGAGCACGATATCCTGCGACGGAACGATGATCGGCTGCCCGTTGGCCGGATGCAGGATGTTGTTGGTCGACATCATCAGCACGCGCGCCTCGAGCTGCGCCTCCAGTGACAGCGGCACGTGCACGGCCATTTGGTCGCCGTCGAAGTCGGCGTTGAAGGCCGCGCAGACGAGCGGATGCAGCTGGATCGCCTTGCCCTCGATCAGAACAGGCTCGAAGGCCTGGATGCCGAGGCGGTGGAGCGTCGGCGCGCGGTTGAGCAGCACCGGATGCTCGCGGATCACCTCGTCGAGGATGTCCCAGACTTCCGGCTTCTCCTTCTCCACCAGCTTCTTCGCCTGCTTCACCGTGGAGGAGAAGCCCTTGGCGTCGAGCCGCGCGTAGATGAACGGCTTGAAGAGCTCCAGCGCCATCTTCTTCGGCAAGCCGCACTGGTGCAGCTTCAGCTCCGGGCCCACCACGATGACGGAGCGGCCGGAATAGTCGACGCGCTTGCCGAGCAGGTTCTGCCGGAAGCGCCCCTGCTTGCCCTTCAGCATGTCGGAGAGCGACTTCAGCGGGCGCTTGTTGGTCCCCGTGATCACGCGGCCGCGGCGGCCGTTGTCGAACAGAGCGTCGACGGCCTCCTGCAGCATGCGCTTCTCGTTGCGGATGATGATGTCCGGCGCCCTCAGCTCGATCAGGCGCTTCAGGCGGTTGTTGCGGTTGATGACGCGGCGGTAGAGGTCGTTGAGATCGGACGTGGCGAAGCGGCCGCCGTCCAGCGGGACGAGCGGGCGCAGGTCCGGCGGAATCACCGGGACCACCGTCATGATCATCCAGTCCGGGCGGGTGCCGGACTGGACGAACGCCTCGATCAGCTTGAGCCGCTTGGCGAGCTTCTTCGGCTTGAGCTCGGACTTGGACTCGGCGATCTCCTGCCGCAGCCGCACGATCTCATGCTCGAGGTCGAGCGCGATCAGCATCTCGCGGATGGCCTCCGCGCCGATCATGGCCGTGAAGGAGTCAGCGCCGTACTGGTCCTGCGCCTCGAGGTAATCGTCCTCCGTCAGCAGCTGCTTTTCGGTGAGCGGCGTGATGCCCGGCTCGACGACGATGTAGTTCTCGAAGTAGAGGACGCGCTCGATGTCCTTCAGCGTCATGTCGAGCATGAGGCCGATGCGCGACGGAAGCGACTTCAGGAACCAGATGTGGGCGACCGGAGCGGCCAGCTCGATATGGCCCATCCGCTCGCGGCGCACGCGCGCCAGGGTGACCTCCACGCCGCACTTCTCGCAGATGATCCCCTTGTACTTCATGCGCTTGTACTTGCCGCACAGGCACTCGTAGTCCTTGATCGGGCCGAAGATGCGGGCACAGAACAGCCCGTCCCGCTCCGGCTTGAACGTGCGGTAGTTGATCGTCTCCGGCTTCTTGATCTCGCCGTAGGACCAAGACAGGATCTTCTCCGGACTCGCGATCGAAATGCGAATCTGGTCGAAGGTCTGCAGCTGGACCTGCGGGCTGAATACGTTCATGACCTCTTGGTTCATGGTCACTCCTTGGCCGTTTGGCTGTCCCGTTTCCGGGCTTACTCTGCGGCGTCTTTCTCTTCGTAGCGGTCGGCGATCCGCCGGCCCGCATCGCTGTCCTGAAGCTCGACGTTGAGCCCGAGCGAGCGCATCTCCTTCACAAGCACGTTGAAGCTCTCCGGAATGCCGGCCTCGAACGTGTCGTCGCCGCGCACGATGGCCTCGTAGACCTTGGTGCGGCCGGCGACGTCGTCGGACTTCACCGTCAGCATCTCCTGCAAGGTGTAGGCCGCTCCGTAGGCTTCCAGCGCCCACACCTCCATCTCGCCGAAGCGCTGGCCGCCGAACTGGGCCTTCCCGCCCAGCGGCTGCTGCGTCACGAGCGAATAGGGACCGATGGAGCGCGCGTGGATCTTATCGTCCACGAGGTGGTGGAGCTTCAGCATGTAGATGTAGCCCACCGTCACCTCTCGGTCGAACGGCTCGCCGGAACGTCCGTCGAAGAGCCGTGCCTGGCCGGACGTATTGAGCCCGGCCTTCTCCAGCAGCTCGACGATGTGCTCCTCCTTGGCGCCGTCGAACACGGGCGTGGCGATCGACACGCCGGTGCTGAGCTGCTCGCCGAGGCGGATGACGGACTCGTCGTCGAAGTCCTGCACCTGCTCGTTCTTCGGATTGTCGCCGTAGAGGTCCGCCAGAGTGTCGCGCAGCGGCTTCATGTTGCCGTTCTGCCGGTAGTCCTCCACGAGCTTGCCGATCTTCAGGCCGAGGCCCGCGCAGGCCCAGCCCAGGTGCGTCTCCAGGATCTGGCCGACGTTCATGCGGCTCGGCACGCCGAGCGGGTTGAGCACGATGTCGACGGGGTTGCCGTCTTCCAGGAACGGCATGTCCTCCATCGGAACGATCTTCGACACGACGCCCTTGTTGCCGTGACGGCCGGCCATCTTGTCGCCCGCCTGGATCTTGCGCTTCACCGCGACGAAGACCTTGACCATCTTCATTACGCCGGGCGGCAGCTCGTCGCCGCGCTGCAGCTTCTCCACCTTGTCGATGAAGCGGCTCTCCAGGAGCTTGCGGCTCTCGTCGTACTGCGCCTTGAGCTGCTCGATGGCGGTCATCAGCTTGTCGTCGGCGGTGGCGAGATGCCACCACTGCGACCGCGGGTGCTCCTGAAGCAGGTCGTCGGTGATCTTGGTGCCCTTCTTGAAGCCCTTCGGGCCGGACGTGCCGACCTTGTTGCGCAGCATCTCGGCGAGCCGCCCGTAGATGTTGCGGTCGAGGATCGACTGCTCGTCGTCGCGGTCCTTGGCGAGGCGCTGGATCTCCTCGCGCTCGATCGCCATAGCGCGCTCGTCCTTCTCCACGCCGTGGCGGTTGAAGACGCGCACCTCCACGACGGTGCCGAACGCGCCGGGCGGCATGCGGAGCGAGGTGTCGCGCACGTCGGAGGCCTTCTCGCCGAAGATGGCGCGGAGCAGCTTCTCCTCCGGCGTCATCGGGCTCTCGCCCTTCGGCGTGATCTTGCCGACCAGGATGTCGCCCGGCTTTACCTCCGCGCCGACATAGACGATGCCGGCCTCGTCGAGGTTCTTCAGCGCCTCTTCCGAGACGTTCGGAATGTCGCGCGTGATCTCTTCCGGTCCGAGCTTCGTGTCGCGCGCCATCACCTCGAATTCCTCGATATGGATGGACGTGAACACATCGTCGCGGACGATGCGCTCCGACAATAGGATGGAGTCCTCGAAGTTGTAGCCGTTCCACGGCATGAAGGCGACGAGCACGTTGCGGCCGAGCGCCAGGTCGCCATGCTCGGTGGACGGCCCGTCGGCGATGATCTCGCCCTCGTCGACGGCGTCGCCCACCTGCACCAGCGGACGCTGCGTGATGCAGGTCGACTGGTTGGAGCGCTGGAACTTCTGCAGCCGGTAGATGTCGACGCCCGACTTCGTGGCGTCGCGCTCCGCGGTGACGCGGACCACGATACGCGTGGCGTCCACCTGGTCCACGACGCCGGCACGCCGGGCCGCGATGGCGGCGCCGGAATCGCGCGCCACGATCGGCTCCATGCCGGTACCGACCAGCGGCGCCTCGGAGCGCACGAGCGGCACCGCCTGCCGCTGCATGTTGGAGCCCATGAGGGCGCGGTTGGCGTCGTCGTTCTCGAGGAACGGGATAAGCGCCGCCGCCACCGAAACGAGCTGCTTCGGCGACACGTCCATCAGGTCGACCTTGTCGCGCGAGACCATCGACACGTCGCCGCCGTGACGGCAGGTCACCAGCTCGTTGGCGAAGCCGCCCTTGGCGTCCAGCGCGGCGTTCGCCTGCGCGACAGTGTACTTCGCCTCCTCCATGGCGGAGAGGTAGACGACCTCGTCCGTCACACGCCCGTTGACGATCTTGCGGTACGGGCTCTCGATGAACCCGTACTTGTTCACCCGCGCGAAGGTCGCCAGCGAGTTTATGAGGCCGATGTTCGGGCCTTCCGGCGTCTCGATCGGGCAGATGCGGCCGTAATGCGTCGGGTGCACGTCGCGCACCTCGAAGCCGGCCCTTTCACGGGT